>WRCH01000133.1 GCA_009784115.1 Chitinispirillia bacterium | reverse complement strand
GGCTGTGTGTTTTGAGTCGCGGTGAGTTCCTCTAATGGCCCCTCGAATATGATTCTGCTCAGATCGCGGCCCAAGATTTTGTCGGCCTCTTCAAATCTGGCGCGGGCAGCGGGAATTTCTTCACAAAAATCCTTACCCATGCCTACGGCTTGGGATCCCTGTCCGGGGAAAAGCATTGCTATTTTCATATTATAATCTCCTTATAATCAAAAAATCTTTTGTACGGGCAATCCGTCCGCAATTCACGCAGACAGATTATTTCTTCAATCTTTCAATTTCGTTTTTAATACATTCAATAACTTCTTTATTGGCAATTTCTTTTTTACCATTCACTTTTTCAGAAAAGACATAAAATACTTTGCCCCCTAAATTTTTCGTGAATTTTTCGTGCGTTTTAGCTTGTAATGCGTACTCTTTATGAATTTCAGGCAATTGTATTCCTGAATTTACAGGTTTTATCTGCAAACCTATACATCTTTCGCAAATTTTTATAAAGAAATCTACATTGAACAATCTGTCCCATTCGTCAGGTGCCGGTTCTATTCTTACGTCCAAAATATTTTGTAACTGTCCATAAACAGTCTGTATTTCGGTCATATAACCGTCAAATGTACGATCAATAACCAGTTGAATCAAGTAGTCAATACAATCCTGTTCGGTTACTTGACTAACTTCATACTGAATAACTTCTGTAATTTTTACATAAAATTTTTTGCCTAAATTTTCAATATGATTTTTACTTTTTACATTTGTAAAATAATAATCGCGCCATTCCATTAGCGTTTTTGGCGAACACTTACGTATTGACTCGGAAGTTGCTCCCACATTTCGTTTGAAATTCAATTGGAAGCGATTCATTGCGCTATTTAAAATCCATTCTTTTGCCATAGTCACACAACTTCTAAAAATTTATCCTTATGCCTAAACGCCATATTTACATCTACGTTTACTAATTTGGCCTTCAGCAAATGTGCATTGATAAAAGTCTTGTTTTCAAGATACAAATAAGCCATCAAACGATTTTCATCATCGTATTTAACTTTGTCATAACGTAAAAACACACGTTTTCCTTTCAACTTGTTATAGAGAAACTCCGTTGCTTTTCCGTTGATAGCAGGGTTTTGTTTTATACCTATCAGCCTTACAATTAAATCATTATTTAATTTTATAAGTTCAGGACTAATAATCTCTTTTACAGTAAAATACTCCTCGCGCTGCCTATTACTTTCAGTGTCTATTCTTGAACCGTATTGCAATTTTTTGACGTCAATTTTTTTGTCTAATTTGTGTGTATCTTCAAATAGGTACGGCAATTTTTTTATCTTTTTTTCAAAATCAATTGCTACTTTATGCTGCTTAACGATTTCTGTTTCAATCTGCATAAATGCGTCATTATCTCCAATTTTTCCCTTTATGATTGGGATATATTCGGGATTAATTTCATAACCGATTGAATTTCTATTTAGATTTTTTGCAGCCAATGAAGTTGTTCCGCTGCCAAGAAAAGGGTCTAAAACCATCTCATTTGGAAACGAAAACATTTTAATTAAACGGCGCGGCAATTCTTCCGGGAACATAGCGAGATGCTTATCCTGTTTTGCGCCGCTAAAATACCAATGTCCGTTAAAATAGGTATTCCAATCCTCATTACTCATTGCAGAATTATTTTTTTGCTCTTGTGTCGGCTTTGGCGCATTTCCCTGTTTTTTGAAAAGTAAAATATATTCAAAATCTAATTTTACAATACCGTTTCGCGGGTGAGGAAAACTGCCCATTACCGCGCCTCCTCCCGTGGTATTCATGGTAGTTGCTTTTTGCCATATAATCTGTCCCATGAAATCAAAACCAATTGCTTCGCAAAATTTTATAATTTCGGAATGAATAGGAATTACTTTATACCTGCCGTAATACACGGAACGCGCAAACTGGTCTCCTATATTGACACATAGCCGGCAACCGTCATGCAGAACACGAAAACACTCAGACCAAACCAAATTCAAATTATTGACATAATTTTCATAACTGTCATTAAATCCAATTTGATTCTCGGTTCCATAATCTTTTAGCTGCCAATAGGGCGGAGAGGTAATAATCAAATGAACGGAACTGTCTTTCAATTCGCTCATTTGACGGCTGTCTCCGTTGATTATTTTATGTATTGTTTTCATCTGATTTTTCCGCATCAAAAAACACAAACCGCGCTGCCAATCGAAAATCCGCCGCCAACTCCAACAAACAAAACTTTCGATCCGTCCTTGATTCTGCCATCCAGCCACGCCTCCTCAAAAGCAAGCGGTATGGACGCGCTTGAGGTGTTGCCGTATTTTTGAAGGTTGACCGCAACTTTATCCATCGGTACAGAGAGCTGCTCGGCGAGAGCGCTTATTATTCTTATATTGGCCTGATGAGGCACAATTATATCAATATCCTTAACGTCAAGACCCGCTTTGTCAATAGCTTGAAGCGACAAATCGGCCATGAAACGCACCGCGTGTTTAAAGACCTCGTTGCCTTTCATTTTGAGAACCCGATTTTCACCCCAAGCTGGAAGTGTGAGCAGATCGCCAAGAGTTCCGTCACTGAATAAACAGCTTGACAAAATACCTTTTTGCTGATTTTTCTCATCAGCCGCAAGCACCATCGCGCCCGCTCCGTCACCAAACAAAATACAACTGCCGCGGTCGCTCCAGTCAAGCGTTTTTGAGATCACTTCCGAACCCACTACAAGCATTGTGCGGGCTTGTCCGCTTACTATCATATTATTAGCCACTGTAAGCGCGTAAGTAAACCCGGCGCACGCGGCGCTTAAATCAAACGCAAACGCGTTTTTACAGCCAAGATCAGCCTGCATGCTGCACGCTGTAGATGGAAAGAAATTATCAGGGGTAAATGTCGCTACAATAATACCATCGATATCACCTGACGATACACCCGCGCGCTCCATAGCAATACGTGATGCGCGCGCACCCATTTCTGAGGCGCTCATCGGGTGTTCTTTATCAACGATACGGCGTTCCTTTATGCCGGTTCTCGTTGTGATCCATTCGTCGCTTGTGTCAAGAAACGTCTCGATCTCTTTATTTGTAAGAACTGTATCAGGCACAAATGTCCCAACCGAAAGGATGCGTGCTTTCACAATTACTTATCGCCTTTCCATATTTTATCTATCAGAGAAACAGGGCATACCCTGCCTCTACCATATTCACAATTCATATTGTATCGTACAGACAAGGCATGCCTTGTCTCTCCCGATTTCTCCTGATTTCTATCTCCAGCATTCTGTAACATTATTTTTTACCGCATTCAACGCGGTTAAAACCGCGTTTCTTATTGAGCGCACAGATGAACTGCCGTGCGCTTTTAATACCGTGCCCTTAATTCCCAAAAATGGAACCGCCCCGTAATTTTCAGGGTTGAGTACATCCATTTTCTGAGTGAGAAGCTCAAGCACATTTTTGTTACCGGCCAAAAAATCAGACGCAAGTGAGTAAAAACTCTCACAGGTCTTAAGTAAAACATTCCCCAAAAACCCATCACACACAACAACATCCGCATCACCGGAAAATACCTTATTACCCTCTATAAACCCACTGTACCAGCTCTCCTTTTCAAGAAGCGCAGCGGTGTCGCGCACAACTTTGGGCCCTTTACTCTGTTCAAGCCCAATGTTTAGCAAAGCAACACGGGCAGGTTTCGCAAAAAGGCGGCTGACGTAAAAATTCCCCATCTGCGCAAAAGACGCAAGGTGCTCCGCGCGGCAGTTAAGATTTGCCCCCACATCAAGCACCAAAACCGGATTGCTGTGAGTAGCTGTCGGGATAAAAGCGGCCAAAACAGGACGGTTTACCCCCTCGCCGCGCCCCAAAGTAAAAAGCGCCGTCCCTATCAGAATACCGGTATCCCCGGCGCTGATAGAGGCATCCGCCTTACCCTCTTTTTGAAGCGAGACACAGCGCACAATAGAGGAACCTTTGCGGTTCTTCCATATCATGGAGCGCCACTCGTCTTCGCCTATAACGTCCGGACAGTGCTCAATAACAAATTCTGATCTGTCAAAAGAAAGTTCTTTTTCCAAATCATCAAGCACACACTTTATTTGCGCCCCATCACCGCACAAATACGTGACGAAAGGAATAGCCGACGTCTGACGGGCAATTAATATTCCCCGCACCATTACGTCCGGCCCGAAGTCCCCGCTTTGGACATCAACGGCAAGTCTGATCACGCCGCCCCTTTGCTGCCTGTTTTAACAACATTCGCATCCTGCCCCGAATTAATCTTCAGGGGTGATAACTTCCGCGCCTGCGTAATGACCGCAGTTGCCGCAAACTCTGTGCGCAATCTTGGGCTGCTTGCAGTGTGAACAGAGCGTGGGAGCAACAGGACAAAGAGCAAGATGACTGCGTCTTTTGCCGGTGCGTGAACGGGTTTGGCGCTTCTTTGGTTCTGCCATTTTGGACTACCTTTCTTTAATCTCCACGGGTTGAAACCCGCGGCTACAGATCTTGCACCCCTAAAGGGGTGCGGAAAAGATTAAGTATGTATTTATACAATTAATTATACATCAATATATATGTTTCAATCTCTATTTCTTAAATTTCTTCAGCGCTTCCCATCTCGGGTCAATCGGTTCTTCTTTATCATCACTAGAAACAGAATCTCCCGATTCAAAACTTATCCCGCTTTTAGAGAGCTCTATCCCCTTGCAATCATCGCTGCAGAGAGGCTTTAACGGAAGCGCGATCATTATCTCATCATAGACCGCGCTTGAGATATCTACTACTTCATGATTAACATCATAAAAAAAATCCGTACCGCTCTCATCGTCAGGAGAGGGGCCGAACTTCCCGTACTCCTCCTTTAGAATAACCCGTACGTCACCGCTTACATCCACACTGTAATCTTCAAGACAGCGGCTGCACTGCATCTCAAAAGCGCCTTTAAAATGAGCGCTTACTACAATCGTCTCACCCATTTTGTCAATCTGTGCGCAAGCAGATATCTTTTCAGAAAATGGGGGTAAAGCATCTTTGAACTCTTCGAGCGGCAACTCCTGCTTAAGCTCTGAGCGCCCCTGCGGCACAACCCTTACATCTATCTTCATAACGCCCTATATCCATAAATATAACCGCCTGTAATGCGCAGCAATACAAAATATGAAAGTTCTGTAAAATAATTCAGGGCAAATGCCTGTGGGGAAAGTTTTTATTATAATATACGCGGCGGCACTGCTAACGAAGCTAACGCGAAATAGAGCACCCTCTGAGATTAGCGCCTTCAAGAAGGAGTTTTTCTAAATGCGAATCGTGGAAATATGCGAGTGACAGATCTGCGCGATCCATCTGTACATTTTCAAAAGCAGAACGCGCGAAATTACTTCCGTGGAGATCCGCGCCTGAAAAATTACACTTTTTACAGTTGATAAAACGACCGTCTACACCGCTGAAGTCCGTGTTTTTCAGATCGCAGTCATAGAGTTCCATATTGTTCATCCGTGAACCCTTAAATATTGCGCCCTCTCCCTTTATGTCATACATTTTGGCTGCGCGCAGATCTGTCCTTGTAAAATCAGCATCGTGAATATCGCTTGCGCTTAAGAGCGCCCGTTCGAGATTAGCCGTAATAAGTTTAGCATTACAAAGGCGGACATTTATGAGCCGCGCCCCGCCCAATTTTGCGCCGTAGAGCAGCGCACTGCAGAAATCCGCTCCGGTGAGATCTGCGTTTTCCATATTTACGCCGGTGAGTTCCGCGCCTCTGAAATTTACATCCTGCAGATTACTGCCTATAAATGTGGAATTAAGCAGACTCACCCCCTCAAGATCCCATCCGCTCAAATCATACCCGTTCAGGAACATGCCGCGCAGATCAATCATGACGCCTTTACATTCGCGGATAT
>WRCH01000132.1 GCA_009784115.1 Chitinispirillia bacterium | reverse complement strand
TTTCGTTGAGCATTTGACGCACAGAGCGTATTTTGTTCAAACCAAAAAAATCAAGCAAAGTTTAAGTACCAAACTTGACGCTCTTCTGTCAATTTTCGCCCAGGATGATTTCGCTTCGGAGGACAAAACTACAAAGCGTTTTCCAGTAGAACAGAGCATACCAGAAATAAAGGAATTACTGACGGTTTTGCAGCACGCCGCCGCTGACGGCGAAGTGCGCAAAGAGCTTGAAAAAGAGTTGTATTATCAGCGTTACGTAGAACAAACCTTTGGAGAGACAAACAGAAAACTTGCGGAAAAAGACGCTGTGATAGCGGACAAGAACGTAGAACTCGCCGACAAAGACGCAAAGCTTGCAGATAAAGACGCAGAAAACGAGGCGTTGCGCTTGCAAATAGCCGAACTTAAAGCAAAATTGAGCTCTTGAAAAACGCACATATTTAAGGGATTGATATTTATCAACAAAGTCAGGAAGCGGCAATGATTAAAAAACTTGCGGTATTGAAATCAAGATACATTAAGATCAACGCAAAAACTTTTGCCGCGGCAATACTTTTGTGCCTGTTCGTATTGAATAACGGCAGCGTATCGGCATTCGAATACCGCTTGACTTTAGACGGCGTTCTTGATAATTATCAATACCGCGTTTTTGAGGATGACGGCTTCCCGAAAACATTTAGGGATCGAACGAATTTCTTCACCCGCGTGCAGCCGGAAGTTGGGGTTCCCATTGAGGGAAGCCACAAAATCCGCAGCGGATTTACATACTTGCAGGATTTCGGCGCAGAGGCGAAGTCCGAAAATCTGCATCTTTTGCTCTACTATCACTACGATGATGAGCGCCTGCAATTTAGATTCGGCTCATTCCCCCGCGCCGACGCTCTCGACATTCCGGAATGGTTCTTCAGCAGGGAATTTGCTTACTACCGCCCGTTTGTGCACGGCGCGGCAGGCGAAATACGTATTGATGAGAATATTACTTTTAGCGCATGGGCCGATTGGCTCATACGGCCGTCAACTATCGTTTATAATGGTGTAGACAGCCATTATGGAGATATTACTACTATTGACAGACATCAAACCATCTTCGGCGCCAGGCTCGGATTGAGCCGCGGGATATTTTTCGCGCGTTGTGATTTTATGATGAGGCACTATCACGACACTTACTTTTGGAATTATAATTTCGACGGTGAATTCATAAGAAATAACGCCGGTATAAGCGCCGAGATGGGTGCGGCATGGGGACAAACAGCTCTTTCAGATACGCTTATGGTGTCGGGCGGTCCCATTATGGGCTTAGAGAGAGTAATAAGAGGCAGTCATATTTGGCAAAAAGGAGATGTTTTATATACGCCAGCCGGCGGATTCGTTAGCGCTTTCGCAGCATCCCGAATATTAGGAATGCGCGGTTTTATGTACACAGGCGAACCCCTGCGGATGCCGCATGGACGCGACCAGTGGGCATGGCGTTGGCAATTCAATGAGGACGGCGGCCGCTATAGAGACTCATGGTTAGAAACCTACGGACGCTTAGACCTCATGGCGCGGCTTGTCAAAAAAGAAAACATCCGCGCCGAATTCACACAGGCGTTTCACCTCCACTACACCCACAACAATCCGGTGAAAGAGTTAAACGGCATAAGCCCGTTAGGCTTCTCCCAGCACTTCCTGCTGCACGCCGAATTCGGCGGGTCGTCAAAGAAATATGAGATAAAACCGGAAGAGAAGAAAAAACGGCGCGGTTTTGGGATCAATGTGTTTTGGGAGTGATTGATAAATTCCGCCGGTTTTACAGGATGATTGTACCGGTATTGGATACAGATAATCAATAATCTATTCGGTCTTGGTGATGATTCGTATACACTTTTTGAATCTATGGTTTTATATTGTATGTATATAGGCGCATGGATTATTAAAAAAGGAGCTGTAAATGTTAAAATGCAAAAAGCTGTTTAAGATTGCGCGGTTATGTTTGGTTGGAATCGCGGTTTTGTCGGTGTCAGCGATGGCGGGTAATATTATACTGATATCGTCGTTTGAGGAGCTTCAAAAAATCGGGGTGGATGAGAATTATCCGCTTAACGGGCATTATGAGCTGACAGCAAATATCGATATTTCGGCGAGCCGTGAGAAGATTGAGTACCGCTACGATGATTGGCGGGGATGGAAGCCGATTGGAAATTCACTTATCACTTTTGGAGTGTTTCCCGCTCCCCTGCCCGATGCCGACAGCGCCCTCTACAGCGGAGCGTTTACCGGTACATTTGATGGTAAAGGGTATACAATAAGCGGTTTACATATAAATCGCGCCCCGCCGCTGGTAAACGGTGAAATATTGATCGGTATTGGGTATCATCTTCTATCGCTGGGACTTTTCGGCGCTTTGGACGGTGCGGTTGTGAAAAATTTGTTTATTGAGACGGATACAATAAGTACGATTGCCGCCGTGCGCAGAAACTCAATCGGCGCGCTTGCGGGATACAGCCGAAATTCTGTGATTATAAATGTTCATTCCGATGGAGTTCTCAGAGGCAGCGCCTCTCAAGATTTAACCATTGGCGGCCTGGTGGGAATATCCACAAACGATTCTATCAGCGGCAGCAGTTCTGATGTTACGATAGCAGCAAACGCAGACTCCGCAATAGTCGGCGGTTTGGTTGGAATAAGCAGACTTGAGGGGTACGGCAGATTAAGCGCGGTGATTGAAAACAGCAGCGCCGCGGTCACTATAATCGGCAGCGGCAAATCCGCCGGCGGTTTAGTTGGGGAAAATATCGGCGTTAAAATTACAAAAAGCAGCGCAAACACAGCATCTGCACTTATCTTATTTCAAAATTTTGGCGGTTTGGTCGGTCTCAACAGCGTATTTATTACATCTTCGTGCCCCTATTGTGATAATGTCATAATAATTACCGGTACAATTATCCAAAGCTACTCTTCGGTAAACGTAAGCGCAAATCCAAACACCGGCGGGGTGTTCTTCGGCGAACTTTCAAATATGGGCGGCTTAGTCGGTTTTAATGCCGGCGGTGAAATTGACAACTGCTATTCCACCGGAATATTAACTCTTAATAACAGCGTAAGTATTGCGGGCGGCTTAGTTGGCGTTGTTGAGCGTCCGAGGTGGGAATCCATAAAAAACAGCTATGCCGCGGTAAGAATTGAGGGCGGCGATATCAATAATCGGGGCGGTTTAACAGGCAGAGTAAACTCTCTTGCCTCCGTTATCTACTTTTCCTCAAGCTACTGGGACGAAAATGTCGCCGGCCCGGTGGGAGCAGTATCACACGGCACATCCGCCAACACCATAGAGATGGGACAACAGAGTACGTTCACAGATTGGGATTTTGAGAATATCTGGCGGATAAGCGATTTGGCAATCTTTCCGAACTATCCGTTTCTTGTCTGGCGTAATGAAATTTCAACATCAATATCAAGAGATCACACTGTCAGCAGTATCAGCAAAAACAGACCTGCGCCAACTGTAACAGTTCGCGGTAAAGTGTTAAATGTCAAGACATTATCGCCAGCCGCAAATTTACAGATACGCTTAGTTGACATGAAGGGTAGAACACTAACCCGCTTCAACACAACCGGCAGCGGCAGCTTCCCGCTTAGCAAGATTTCGGCAGGACGCTATCTTGTTGAGGTGAGGGATATGGAAAGCGGCAAGCGGTTTACATCGTCAATTATTTTGAGGTAATTATGGAAATCAGACTCGTCACAACAAACGATATTCAGCCGTTATGTGAATTGTTAGAAGAATTTTATCTCTACAGCGCGAATTTACAGCCGCAGTATTATCAGAGCGGTAAAGAATCCGGCAGTTATCCTGAGAGTGTTATTAACGATGAAAACGCCGATATGTTTATCGCGGTTGATAACGGCAAAATCGTGGGAATGATCCATGTCAAAGAGTCTTAGACTCCCCCGTATGTCTCTATCGTTCCGCTCCCTAAGTCAGACATTTTCCTACCTCACCATCACCGGCGTACTGCTCACACGTTTCCCAGCGTTTTTGACTTCAACTATATAACGCCCCGCCGGAATTTTTGTCAACGTCAATGAGTTCTCAGTATTATTGGTGATATTAAAATCAGCCGCCGTTCTGCCGCGCATGTCAATCATACGGATTTGCAATGTTTGTGATGACTGTAACGATGCTGGTATCCGTACATTGAGCGTCTTGCCCCTTACCGAGATAACCGGCGATAGTGAATTCACGTTTACAAGGGGAGAAGCGAGCGCTGATGTGCCCGACGTCCACTTCGCGTAAAGCGTTATGTCTTCCGTTACGTTATCATTATTAAAATCCCAAAGATTATCATAACTGCACACGCTGCTTATCATGCTGCACGTGACGTCTTTGTACCAGCCGGCGAAAGTGTAGTCTGTGCGGGTTGGGTCGGCGGGTTTTGCCGCATTGCCGCCGCTTGACACAATCTGCGGAGTTACGGCGCTGCCGCCTTGCGAATCGAATGTTACCGTATGATGATTTTCGCCGGGTACTACGGTAACGCCCTCAATCTCAATAAAATTAAAGGGCGGCGGCGGCGCTTCACCGGCTATTCCTCCAACGAAATGGGGGCGGTACGCGATGCGGTTTGGCACATTCCATACTGCCATTGGTCCGGTTCCTATAGGAGGGTACAAAGCCGTCTCCATAAATAAATCGGTATTGCTAAGCTGCGTGTAGGTTGTATTTCCCGCGGCCTTATTCCACGCGATTACCATAGAGGCCCCGTTTAGCGTATAATCACCGTATATCACGTCGCCGGTACCTGTGCCATAGGCAAACACAACTCCATTGCCGGTTAAATTTACCGCGGGCATAGTGCTTTTGAAAACAGCATAGCCTGACCCTGCCAAGACCCTTCCGCCGCTGATGGTTACCGAGCCGGCGGAGTTTGTGACGCCAACCGCGCGGCCTGTTGTTGCCGAAACTGTTCCGCCGCTTATGGTCAGCGCGCCGGTGGAAGAGTGGAGAATCGCGCTGCCGCTCTCTGTAGAAACGCTGCCGCCTCTTATTATTACCGAACCGCTGCCATCATTATAAATTGCGGATCCAAACGGTGACGAAACGCTGCCGCCGCTGATGGTTAATGTCGCTATAGAGTTAAGCATAATTCCATAATTCTGAGGATTCGGGCCGCCCGGAGCGTTATTTGTAATATCCGCCCTGCTGTTTATCGAAACGAAACTGTGCATAACTATGACGGCGGTTGACGCCGAAGTAATTTTCCCATCAAGCGTAATAGTTCCCCAAACGCCTCCGTCCAGACCGGAGACATTGTCAAACGAAATATACTCATCGCCAATGTCAAGCGGTGTTATTCCATTACCGAATTGAATGAAGCAGTCGCCTTGCGCGGCGTCGGCTCTAATGGCGTCGATGGCGGATTGGAGCGGCTGGTTGAGCGGGCCGATCACAAAATGCTCTTTTGTAACGGTAAACAGCTCGCCGCTCCTGAGGATAAGGTAGTCATTCAGGTGCGGAACAACTTGCGCCGCCGTACCCTGCGCGAAACACAACATCACCGCGACTCCAAGCGCGGTAAACATCGTCCGCCTGATTTTTTTAGCTTCCATAACTCCTCCTTATTTTTTGTTGATAATTCCTGTCTTTTTTGTGTGCTTGCAGCTCGTAGTTTTAACCCCGGGAATCAATCGAACGCACTGCCCACAATTGAAAGATAGTAAAGCGATTTTAAAGTGTCAACAAAGCGCGGGAAATAGTATGGGCGTTTTGACCATATTTTACAGATTACAACGCTTTTTTAATTGTT
Source organism: Chitinispirillia bacterium (assembly GCA_009784115.1). Lineage (GTDB taxonomy): Bacteria > Fibrobacterota > Chitinivibrionia > Chitinivibrionales > Chitinispirillaceae > WRCH01. The sequence continues at coordinate 118 of WRCH01000132.1, read as the reverse complement.
TTTAACGGTCACACGCGCACCGTGTCCGGCGGCGAGGGGCATCAGGTCCGCGTCCATGAAATGTTCACAAATCGGTGGCGGGATCCCTGTATTCGAACGTATAAACTCCGCCGTTGAT
>WRCH01000131.1 GCA_009784115.1 Chitinispirillia bacterium | reverse complement strand
CGTACAGACAGGGCAGCATACCCTGTCTCTGCGAGTATTTATAAAAATGGGCGTTGTAGGATTCGAACCTACGACCACCTGCTTGTAAGGCAGGTGCTCTATACCAGCTGAGCTAAACGCCCTCTTTTTACTGTGATCAGAACGGCCCGAGACAAGTTTTGTCTCCAAGCCTTATTCTTTATGTCATTACTTCTTTTTTACTTCGTTACCAGCTGCCGCCTTACCATAACCGCTTAGCATCGCATATGGTATAAGTCCGCAGTATACTGCTACAAGTATCACGGGCGCAACGCTTTTAGAAAGATGATTATCCGCAGGCCCCTGCCCCAACAACACATAGCCTGTAACAAGGAGCACAAAACTTAAACCAAACAGATAAAAATTTTTCTTAGAAAACAACCAACTCTTCATAACGTGTTCCCTAACCTTCAATTACTAAAGACATATAATTTAGATAATACCAAGTAAAAAGTCAATACTTTTTTTAAATTACTTAAATTCCGCTTTCTCCCGAATCCTCTCGCCGCTGATCTTTATCGCCTCATTCAGCAGATCGGCCAAGTTATTAAGCTGATCACCCTTGCGCAATTTAATCACATCATTGTAATCACCGTCAATAACCCGCTGGCACGCTTTCTCGAATCTGAATATCGGCCCCGCAAGCTTGTGGCTGAAAAATACTGTCATCATAGCCACCTGAACAACTACAAGCAAAATCCCAACAGCAAAAATAACTAAAAGAGTACCGGTAAACTCTTTCTTGAGCCCCTTGGCGTCACCGAAGCTGCCTGCCTTAAACCTGATCTGCTCAAGAACATCTTCGTACTGCGCAGACGTGGGTTCAGTCTGATCCATAAGATTAGAGGCTATAGTAGTTGAGATCTCCTGCTTCACTATACGCCCCGCCGTCGAGATAATTGTCTGAGAAGCAAAATACAGAGTAAGAAGCATAAACACAAGCATTATAAGCATAGGCACCAAAAACGTAAGCATATACCTGCCCTGCAGCTTCGGATCAATAAAAAATTTCGTTCTGCTGAACCCCTTCTTGGCCATGATCTATTCCTTTCTTAACAGCAGGCTGGGGGGCGCGCGCCCCAGCCTCTGCAAATTACTCATTGTACGGACGGGGTTACCCCCGCCCCCATCATTTATTAGGATACTCTATTCTCGTATGAAATATACCTTGCAGCACAGGCATAAAACCATCGGTAATCTCATTCAAATCACGCAGCGTGAGATTGCACTGGTCAAGCTGACCCGATAAAAATTTATCTCTGATAATTTTCTTGACTAACTCCCTAAGCAGCTTCGGCGAACTCGAAGCCAAACTCCGAGACGCCGCTTCTACAGAATCCGCAAGCATGATAATAGCCGCCTCACGGGTCTGAGGCGTTGGCCCGGGGTACTGAAAATCTTTCTCCTGCACCTGCTTATGAGGATCCTGCTCCAATGCCTTCTCGTAAAAAAACGAAATAGAACTGTTGCCGTGATGCTGTAAAATTACATCCTGAATAACTTTCGGCAGCTTATGCTTTCGCGCCAAATCCACGCCCTCTTTAACATGGGAACAAATAATAAGCGCGCTCATTGAGGGAGAAATTTTATTATGGCGGTTCCTGTCGCCGATACAGTTCTCAACAAAATAATCCGGCTTGTCTATTTTACCTATGTCATGATAGTAAGACGCAACACGGGCCAAAAGCGCGTTCGCCCCAATAGCCACAGCGGCAGACTCCGCCAAATTCCCAACAAGCACGCTGTGGTTATAAGTCCCCGCGGCTTCAATTGTAAGCCGCTTGAGAATCGGGTGATTCATATCGGAAAGTTCTACAAGCGTCATATCTGTTGTAAGATCAAAAACCCGCTCAAAAAACGGACTTAACATCATCGTAAGAAAAACAGACGCAAGCGTACCGCCAAGCACATATCCTATATTGACAAAGAACTGATCAAAATTCCACCCTGTAAGCTGCCATATGGCAACAATAACGGAAGCCGTAATAAACATGGGCGGTATAGCTTTAAAGAAATGCCAGCGGTAACGAAGCCTGTAGTTAAGAAAAGCCGCCACTATGGAATTTAAAAGCGCGTATAAAAAGAAATATTGGTTAAAACCTGTGACTATACCAAAATAAATGCTTATAAATAATCCGACAAACATACTTACCTGTAAACCAAAAAGTATAACGCACAATACAGACGCCATCGTGATGGGAACCAAATATTGCGGCACAGCGGCGGAGATCTCCCGTACCTCCACCAAGCTTGGAGATAAATCCATAACAAGCCTGATTATAAGAATCTGCAAAAGAATAATTATGCTGAGAGCAAGCAGGCTTTTTGGATTATTGACTAACGCCGGCTTAAACCGGTATAAATAAAACGCGAAAAACAGAAGCGGAATAAGAACTAAAAGAAGCTGCCCAGCGTTGCCGGCGTCTATGCGCCGCTTCTCTTCCTGATTGACTATGCGATCCATCGCGACATGCAAAGAGTGAAGCCTCTGCACAACCTCCGCGGTCACCTCCTGATGCTTGCGGACGATCTCGGTGTCTTTTATCACCTTGCCGCTTATCTCAAGCACATCCGCGGCGGCCGCCGCTTTGCGCTCCTGCGAGAGAGCGGTGTTTACTCTTAAATTAGGACGCACGCACGCGTAAAGCAACTCATATATCGTGTTAAGCTCGCCGTCGCTGAAGCGCTGCTCACTCTTAAGGCGGGCTATCAACTGGTCGAGGGCAACTTCTCTGACCGGAATATCGGAAACCGCGACGTTTCTCTCCTGATCGCCCTGTATAACAGTGACAAATTTTTTTGAGTAATTAAGATTTGAACTAAAATTAACGCCGAATCTCGAACGCAGTTCCGAGAGCTCCTCATTAGAGTTGTAAAGCAGTACGGAAGCCACCCCTCTCTCAACGAGCATAGAGAGTTGGCTGAAAGCCTCATCAATCAACGCGGGCTGCTTGCGAAGCGCGTCAATCGCTTTGGCTGATAACTCCCTTGAGAGCTGCTGTTTAGCCGCGCCGTTCTTGAGCGAATCATACGGGTCTTCAGGAGTCCTGAGCGCCTCTGCGAGAACGGTTATTCTCTGCATTGATTCAGCGCTTGCGTCCGGATCGTAAGTCATAACGAGAAGCACCCGATCCATCGCCCGCCGGCGCTCTCTCTCAAGCTCTTCGGGAAAACGCAATATATCAAAAGTAAAGGGGGCAATAATAGTCTCTTGAGACGCAACACCTATTTTGGGCAGGTCAAACCGCTGAACCGTTTCGTTATAGGGGAAAACAAGCAGAAAGCAAATCAGAAAAGCGAGGAAAATAAGTACTGGAGCTCCAATGGCTGGAAGCCCCTTAATCCTCAATCCTGACCGCCGGGATATAACAGGAATACCGCGTGTATCTTTTATGGATTACCCCTTAATATACTAAACCACGGCATAAATTGACACTGTGCCGCTAAACAGCCTCACGGCCCTGCGTGCGGTGCAATATCAATATTTATGCCGTTCACCAGTATACAAACTACAGACAGGGCGTGGGCCCTGTCTATTATACCAAAATTATTCCCCAGCGCCTTCAGACTCAAGCCTGATTCTCTCTTGACGCAGTTCAGAGAGCTTTCTTTCCGCAGCTTCCGCGGCAACCTTCGCCTCATCAAGACGCGCCTTATCCTCTTCAGAAACCGCCTTACCTCTTCTGGCGCCGCCGCCTGAACCACCGCCTCCGCCGCCGCCGGTCTTCGAACCGCCGCAGCCTGCAAGACCAAGCGTTAACACCAACGACAACATGAGCATGAGGCGCGCAGCCACTTTCATCCTCGACATCTAAAAGGCCTCCTTAAAATATTATATGAAATGTTTTAGGTTGCAATACCTTAATATAGTGATAGTATAAATAATAATTCTTTTTCAAGGGCAGAGTCAAGAGAACTTAATACTAATTGCATTTTCCGCACCCCTGCATATTTACCGCGGTGAAGCCAAAGAGGTTCCATAATGTTTAATCCGATATTGATTGCACTTTAATTTGTTCCAAGATTTAAGTTGGAATCGTAATATATTTCTCCTTATCTATGAAGCGGGAAGAACTTCTTATCCATGTTTATTCGTCTTCCTTTGGTTTATCCATCGCTTGTTGTTCAAGTAACTTCAATTGTTTGTCAAAATCGCTTTCAAATTGTTTATCTTGTATGATGCGATATTTCTCAAATTCACTCTCCGCATGAGCTTTTGCTATTTTGGCGCTTATCCGTCCGGCATTTTTAAGCAGTTCGTTTCCGTCAGCCTCTAAAATGAGATCAAGATGTTTCGCCCAACTCTCCATTGTCATAGGCGTTCGGCTTTTCGCTCTGCGTTCCGCTAAGTCAAGATAAGCGCTGACCAGCATGCTAAGGTTTTCCAACTCCGATTCGGTCAGATAGTTCTTTGCGATATTTACATCGCTTTTTACAATCCGACCGTTAGGGCAGTTAGCCCAAGTTGTCAATCCCATATATTTTTTATCCGCATTGGCGCGCTTATAAATGAGTTCAGCTGCCGTATGGTGGTGAACGGCATAGTGCATCTTGTTCTGTACTTTCGCGAAAAAATCCTGCGCCGCCGGCGAGTTACTGTCATAATCCATTGCGGTTGCGTAAATATCTGTTATTTTCTGATAAAACCGCCGTTCGGAAAGCCTTATCTCACGGATTTCATTAAGCAGATGTTCAAAATAGTCATCATCGAAAAATGTTCCGTTTTCCATTCTTTTTCTGTCAATGACATATCCGCGCAATGTGTAATCGCGCAATATGCCAGTTGCCCACTGGCGGAAAGCAGTAGCATTTTTAGAATTAATGCGGTAGCCTACAGAAATAATTGCATCAAGGTTATAATGCTTTACAATACGCTGAACATCGCGATTGCCTTCCTGACGAACTACCGAGAAATCCTCGGTAGTTGCGGATTCCGATAATTCCCCATCCTTAAAGATGTTTTTCAGGTGAAGTCCGACATTATCTGATGATGTATCAAACAAAAGCCCCATAGCTTTTTGCGAAAGCCAAACGGTGCCGTCTTGAACGCGCACTTCAACGCCATTGCCGCCTGTCTGATATGAAAATGTCAGAAACTCCGCAGTGCTGTTACGTATATGGAGATCGTTTGGAGATTTTTTTTTCTTCTTCTTATTATTATTCATCATTGTCTCCGTTGTTAAATTTTTGCAACTCTGTCCCCAAATCTGAAAAACTACATCATCACAACTCCCCAATCTTCTTCCTGCTCTACCACATTCAGCCCATACTTAGATTTTTCGGCAATCATAAACAGACCGCGTCCATTACATTACTCTCATTTATATAGAAAATACGTTTTCCCTGTTAATTTTGCACACAAAACCGATTTAAATATTTATATATGGAAATGGAAGATGATTCGAGATTACGCAAAGGATATGGCATTTCGTTATCCAAAGTAGATACGTTTCTCTCTACATCCGGCAAATCGTTTAATGATACTTTTTGTTACGAAAATACCCGTATATACAGACTCAAACTCAAAGTACGCCGCCGCCAAATTGGACACCTAAGCAACCTACAGGACAGACCACCTCACAATTAGCAAGAGAGCAGCAACCAGTAGCACAAGCTCAAACATATTCACTTGGACGGAACGATGAAGAACCAAATATAGAGTTGGCAAAGGAATTGGTAAAAACAAAAAATAAAAAAGGCATAAAAGAAATCGTTGACGGACTGAATAATTCAAAGGAACAGATCGCAAATGATTGTATAAAAGTTTTATATGAGATTGCAGAAATAGAACCTAAACTCGTTTCTGAGTATGCCGATAATTTTATACAGTTATTAAAATCTAAAAATAACAGGCTTGTATGGGGTTCGATGACTGCTATATCAAAAATAACGTCATTAAATCCTGATGAGATATTTAAGAATTTGGACACTCTTGTAAAGGCTTACGAAAAAGGCAGCGTAATTACCGTT
>WRCH01000130.1 GCA_009784115.1 Chitinispirillia bacterium | reverse complement strand
GCATACTTGAGATACTAAGAGTCAATTACGAAGATTTGCAAAGAATGAGAAAAACGCCCCAGCAGCTTGCGTTTTATTAGAGACGCAAGGGATATGGAAAAATTTTAACCGGACACTACTGATTTTTTAGAGTATTCCTGTATAGTGCATTGTTGACAACGTGTAATCAAGGCATAAATGATGACAAATTGTAAAATTGTCCTGTAATGACATCTGTCTATAATATAAATGTTTTTAATCGCTTACGGTAGGATTATACGCTATGAAGTGCATCTCTTAATTTTGCCGCGGACTCTTCGGAGAATCCTTTCACCTGAGCGATCTCTTCAACAGATGCGCTTGAGAGCTTATTAAGAGAGCCGAAGTGTATGAGAAGGAGCTTCGCTTTTGCCTTTCCGATTCCCGGTAAATTTTCAAGGACAGAGCGGCTAAACTGTTTTCCGCGGATTTTACGATGATAGCCAAGTGCGTATCTGTGGACTTCGTCGCGTATGCGTACTACAAGTTTTCTAGCGGGATGAGCCGGCGGCAGAGTGAGCGGTTCATCTATACATGGTGAAAACAGCGTCTCCTCTTTTTCGGCAAGTGAAGCAATAAGAGGAGGATTTTTAAAATTTTTGAGGACTTCAATTGCCGCGTTGAGCTGACCTTTTCCTCCGTCAATAAGAAGTAAATCAGGAAACGGGGCGCCCTCATCCTCAAGCCGTTTAAGCCGCCTCTCAACAACTTCCATCATCATGGCAAAATCGTTTTGACCCTCTACACTTTTAATTTTATATCGGCGGTAAGCTGATTTATTTGGAAGTCCATTTTTGAACTGCACCATTCCCGCGGCAGTAAAAGATTCACCCAAATTTGAGATGTCAAAGGCTTCTATTGTATTGGGAAGACAGGGTAAATTCAGAACCTTTTGTAAATCTTCCAAATCCTTGATAGCGTTGGGGGGAACATTTCTCATAAGGTATGAGTGAGCATTTTTTTCCGCCATCATAACAAGAAGTTTTTTTGTTCCCTTTTGAGGGATTATCACATTAGCCTTTGGTTTTTGCCCGTCAAACCAATTTTGCAGAATTGATTCTGTAAAACCTGCATTTTCGGGGACTATAATTTCCTGAGGTATCTCCTGACCCTCCTGTATGTAAAATTGCAGCAGAATATGATCACGATTCTCAGGCGCAAAATCCCAGCTGCTGCGTTTGAAAAGGAAATTACGGCCCGCCATCAAAAGCCCCTCTCTAAAGTGAAGAACGGCCAAAGACATATCGCGGTCTCCCTGAACAACGCCGAATACATCGCAATCTGTATCAGCAAGTTTTAAATCAACCTGCTGCAATCGTGAAGCGTCTTTTATCAGCCGTATTTGATCTCTGTAAAAAGCCGCGTCCTCAAAACGAAGCGAGTCAGACGCTTTTGACATTCGCTCATGAAGTTCTTTCACGAGATCGTTTCTTTTGCCTTTTAGAAATCGAATTAAATCATTAATATTCTGCCGGTAATCCTCTTCACTTATTCTATCACCGCATGGTCCGCTGCATTGCTTCATGGAATAATTGATACATGGGCGAGTCTCTTTTTGAGGAGTGATATTTTTTGAGCAGTCGCGCAATCTAAAAATACGCTTGGCAAAATCCGCCATCGCCCTCATAGCTCTCACATCCGTATACGGCCCAAAGTACTGCGCTCCATCTTTTTCCACACGCCTAACAACTAATAATCTTGGGAAAGGTTCCTGAACTGTGACTTTGAGATATGGATAATGTTTATCATCCCTAAGCTCAATATTATACTTTGGCTTATGTTTACGAATAAGATTAGCTTCGAGAATGAGCGCTTCCGCCTCATTATTTGTGACAATGAGATCAATACGATCAAGCAGTTTTAACATTAGAGGAATTTGCGCCCGGTCTATATGCGTATCAGCAAAATAGGAGCGCACCCGGCTTTTCAAATTTACCGCTTTACCTATATAAAGCAAATTACCGGCGTGATCCTTCATCAGGTACACACCGGGTTTTTCGGGAAAGCGGCTTATTTGATCGAGGAGATTTTCTATGTTCATACGTTGTGCATTTTACTTCTTCCCATCCCCTTTTTTCTTACAGCAATCTTCGCCTCTTTCGCAATCCTTATGTTTCCGCCCGCGCGCTTCTCCGTCTTTACCTTTCGCGGGGCCCTGACCCTCACCTCTATTACGCCCGTGCATACGTGCGCCCGGGCCGCCCATTGGGCCTTTTTCTGTGAATTTTTTGAACTGTTCCGGGGTTAGAATCGCCTTTACTTTTAATAGATGATCAATAGCCGATTCGTTCATCTGCTTGTGAAGATTACCCATTTGCGCCGCGTAACCATCAAGAACTTTTTTGGATGGTTTTTCTTTGAGGAGCTCGGCATTAATTTTCGCGCGAACCTCTTCAATTTTTTTAAACTGCTCACGCCTTGCCGGAGCGCTCTTTTGGTGAAGCTCTTTTAGTTTAGTCTCCTGCTCCGGGGTAAGCCCAAGCTGCGCCCACCTCTCTTTCATGTGTTCGCCTTTTCCTCTTTGCTTCTCCTGAGCAAGTGCGGAAGCAGGGAGTAACATTGCGAAAGCAAGCATCGTACACAGAAACATTTTAGTTCTCATTAGAGAACTCCTTTCTAAAAAAATAAAACAAAAAAGTAGCTATTCGTCAATCAGGTAACTATATGTTGAATCATCAAAATCACCGTTGAGATACTCAAACGCGTAAAGCAGCTCGCTCATGAATTCATAGTCATCGGCATAAACAGTTGACGGGGCTATTTTTGAGATTACGAATGCCGGAATAATGAGCGCAAAGCATAAACATGCGGCAATTAGTCCGCGTTTAATGACGCTTGTGTGAACGGCGCGGTGTTCGATGTTTTCTAAAATGCCGTTTGGTATTTGCGGGACTATGCCAAGTGCATCGTAAAATTTTTTCTCTGCTGCTGATGTGTCCACCCTGTTAAGCTCCTTCTTCCATTTGTTCGATGCGTTTTCTAATGTCGGTCTTTAATCTTGAGAGCCTTGTGCGCAGCGTGCCCTCCGGTTCTTTTGTGATGATCGCAAGCTCCTCGTAAGAGAGGCCGTCTACCTCTCTTGCCGTGAGCAGGAACCGCTCTTTTTCGCTCAGATCCTTTAATATCGCGGCCACAAGCTGCCGATTTTCATAAGGGAGATGTTGAGAAGCGCTCCCTGTTGTAAATTCATCATTAAACTCTATGTTGCGGCTGTTGTACTTTGTCACTTTAGCGAAGTATTCGTTGATACAGCTGTAAGTGATAGTATAAAGCCACGTAGACAGCGCGCTGTTTTTTGAAAAGCCGCCAATAAACCGGTGCGCTTTTACAAAAGTATTCTGCATTATCTCCTGTGCACTCTGCGAATCACCATTGGATGATCTGAAACACAGCCTCCAGACAAATGGGGAGTAGTGCTTGTAAAAACTCCCAAAGGCTCTTCTGTTTCCACGTCTTACCTGTTCCAAGGTGATTTCATCTATTTCAGTCACGAATGTTAGACTCCATCTATAATAAGTTTGTTACAAAAAAATAACGTTTTTTCGCTCATCCCCGTAAAATACTTTCAGGGATTATATTATATTGTATCGGTTGGGGCTGATAATTATCAGTCCGTACTTACTGTTGAAAGATCAGTCCCAATATCCGCAAGAATAATAGGTATATAGGATAGATTTCTGCTTAAAAGGAGAGTTATAAAATGTCCGAGGTAAAAAAAATCTGTGTAGCGGGTGATCACGCCGGTTTCGAGCTTAAGGGAATTATCACCGAATATCTCAAAGAAAAAGGGTATGAAGTCTGCGACTGCGGAGCTTTGGAGTATGATAAGGAGGATGATTACCCTGTCTTCGCAACAAAAATGGCAAAAAGTATAGCCGGCGGCGAGTGTCCCAAAGGGGTGCTTTTCTGCGGAACAGGCGTAGGCGCTTCTATTGCCGCAAACCGTATTAAAGGAGTACGCGCGGCGCTCTGTTTCACGCCGGAAATGGGAACCCTAAGCCGCGCTCACAACGATTCAAATATTTTAGTATTAGGCAGCCGAACAACAACGGCCGAAACGTCAAAAGCGATACTCGACGCGTGGCTTGCGGGCCCATTTGAGGGCGGACGGCATGAGCGGCGTGTTAAGATGCTGGATGCGTAATGACGGGTTGAAATCCGCCATTACAATCTTCGCTTCCCTAAAGGGGCGCAGGAAACAAATAATGAATCTTATTTTTCCACTCTCCCACCCCTTTAGGGGTGCAAGATTGTAGCCCCGGGTTTCAATCCGGGGAAAATGTTGGGATAAACAGAAAAATTAATTAACACAGGAAGAACCAAAATGACAACAATCCAAATCGTTTTAGTATTAATAACCGCATCAGTTATAGGATTTATAATCTTGAGCAACAAAAAATCAGCCGGAATATGCGCTAAATGCGGCGCCAAATCGGAAGCGCTTAAAAATGTTGATAATCAATTAGTTTGTGAAAAGTGTTCAGAATTATCAACGGAGTCATAATTTTTTGAGATTCACAGGAGATATATATGAATATCCAAGCAGAACCGCAAACCATAGTTACACCGAAAAAGCGCGTAGCGTGGGATGAATACTTTATGCAGATCGCGATACAGATTTCCACCCGCTCCACTTGCGACCGCAAACATGTCGGCGCGGTGATCGTGCGCGACAAGACCATTTTGTCAACCGGCTATAACGGCAGTGTGCGCGGAATGCCGCACTGCGACGACGTTGGTCACATGATGGAAAACACCCACTGCGTAGCCACGGTTCACGCCGAGGCCAACGCGATCATACAGGCCGCCAAAAATGGAACAGCTATCAATGATGCGGATATTTACGTGACCGCATCCCCGTGCTGGAACTGTTTTAAGCTCATAGCCAACAGCGGAATTAAAAGAATTTTTTATCTTGAGTTTTATAGGGATGAAAAAGTTCTTACCGTGTCTAAAGAGGCTGGGATTGAGATGATTCAGGTTGATATGACGCAGCCGCAAGCCTCATAAAAAGACCATTATGTAAAGCGGCCGCAATTTGCGGCCGCTTACGAAACAACAAATCGCTAAGCCCGCCATATTTTCATTTTTCAACTTTTTTAAAAATCCTTATATTTCCCCCTTGCACAGTTTAACCCGATTAATTATATTATATTTCTTAGGTTTCGGAGGTATGCAGTACCGTAGGGGGCAATCCTCGCGGTTGTCCGTGTAAGAAAATAGTAAAAACAAAGTGCTGTCCACCATATATTTATTGTTCAGGGGTAAGGTCTATGGAACAGAAGATTCAGGAACTGACGGAAAAGATTTACCAAGAGGGCGTTGAAAAGGGCGAAGCCAAGGCGAAAGATATTATTGCCGAAGCGGAAAAAAAGGCTGGGTCGGTAATAAACACGGCCAAAGCTGAAGCCGACATTATTATCGAAGAAGCCAAAAAGCAGGCCGCGGAACTGAAGCGCAACACCGAGTCTGAACTTAAGAGTTCAGGTTCACAGGCTGTAGCGGCTATCAAGAGCCAAATCGTAAATCTTATCACAAGCAAGGTGATAGACGATGCTTCAAGCAAATCGCTTTCAGACCCTGCCGTTTTGAAAGATTTCGTTTCGCAGATCATTTCCAACTGGAAAATGTCCGGCGAGGCTCCCGCTCTTGAGGTTATGCTTCCCGAAGCAAAGCAGAGTGAACTCAATCAGGCTTTCCAAAACGCTGTGAATGCGGAGCTTAAGTTTTCACCAAAGATCAAATCGGGTTTCAGCATCGGCCCTGCAAGCGGCGGATTTAAAATCAGCCTTACAGATGAGGATTTCAGGGAGTTTTTTAAGGAATATTTGCGTCCGAGAACACGTACCTATCTCTTTGGTGAGTAATATACTATGGCTAACTACTACTATGTGGTGAGCGGCTTGCCCCCTCTGATAATGGAGGAGAACAAAAGTGTTCCTTCGTTTACAGATATTATAAGGCATATAGAGGAAGAAGTCGCGGAGCGTGATCTTAAGATTGTAAACGCGATGCGGCTTCCTATTGACAACAAAAACCTCGTGAATATGCTTACGGGAAAAGAAGCCGAGTTTGACACACGCGCAAGTCTCACGCAGGCGGAGCTTGCAAGCGGCATCAAAGAGCCGGAATCGCTCCCGCTCTATATGCAGCAGTTTCTCGAAGCTCACCGGGAAAATCGTCAGCTTTTTCCGGGATTAACTCCGCTTGATC
>WRCH01000129.1 GCA_009784115.1 Chitinispirillia bacterium | reverse complement strand
TAACGCAGACGCGCATTTAAAGCGGTCTGTAATGGGGCGTGAAACTGTTGTCGCGATCACCAATGGAGCGCTTGACTTTGGAACGTGGGAGCAGATATTTTACGGCGAGTTCGACGGTATGCGGGATAAGCGCGTGCTTGTGAAAATTATTGGGGAATGATCAACACAAGGAGAATATATGAACAAATCAGAAATCACCGAACTCAAAAACCTGATCAGCAAGATCACGCCGGAAGTTATCAAAATACGGCGGGCTATACACAAAAATCCTGAACTCTCCGGCGTTGAATTTAAAACCGCGGCGCTTATATGCAATACTTTGAAAGAGTGGGGATTTTCACCAAAGTATCATCTTAACAAAACGGCGGTAAGTTTACAGATTAAAAATGGCAAAGGATCAACCTTTGCCTTGCGTGCGGATACGGATGCGATTCCAGTACAGGAAGAGACCGGTGTTGATTTCGCATCTGTTAACAAAGGAGTAATGCACGCGTGCGGTCATGATATGAACGCTGCGATTCTTTTGGGGGCGGTAAAAGTCCTTGATCAAATAAAAGACAAATGGAAAGGAACCGCGCACTTTCTGTTTCAGCCTTCAGAAGAAAAAGAACCCGGTGGAGCGATACAGCTTATAAAAGCTGGCGTCTTTCCCGATAAAGCGGACGCGGTTTTCGGTCTTCACGTAAGCTCGGAACACAAGTGCGGTCAAATTGGCATAAAGGAAGGGGCTGATTACGCGGGGGTATTGGATTTTGACGTTACGGTAATTGGGCGCGGAGGTCACGGCGCAACGCCTGAAAAGTCGATTGACCCTATCGTATGCGCCGCGTCAATGATAACGCAATTGCAAACTCTCATCAGCCGTGAAAAATCATCCTGCGAGCCGGCAGTGCTTACCATAGGATGCGTTCACGCCGGTACGGCACGAAATATTATTCCTGATACCGCACTTTTTAAAGGTACTGTGCGAACCTATTCAGATGCTTTACAAAGTCAATTGATGAAGAGAATAAAAGAGTTGACCGCCGCGATAGCTTTAGGGCATGGCGCGAAAGTTTCGGTGACTTTTAAGAGATCATATCCGTCCGGCTATAATAATCCAAAACTTGCAAATCTTTGCAAAGAACGATTTAAACAGTTTTTCGGACAATCAAATATAATAGAGCGTAACTCGCCTACAATGTACGCAGAAGATTTTGCCCATTATCAAAGACTTGTACCGGGTCTTTACGTCTATCTTGGCGCAATCACGCCCGGCAAAAAACCGATAGAAGAGCTCCACAGCCCCCGATTTCTACCGGATGAAAAAGCGATAGGAAGCGGCATCGCCGCGCATATGTTGTTTGTATTGGAAATGGGACAACATTAATTCCGCATTGCCAACTGACTCGGGCTGTGCATCTCAAAGAAGTACTCTTCGGGATTAAGCACTTTGTCATTATGGCGCAGTTCGAAGTGTACGTGAGGGCCTGTTGTAAGACCGGAGAGGCCGATTGTTCCTATGATATCGCCGCGTCTTACGGCACGGCCCTGGAGTACGCGCGTTGTGCCCAAGTGGGCGTAGACTGTGCGGTAGCCCTGAGCGTGGGTGATGATAATACGCCTGCCCCAAATCGGATCGTTTTCTACAAGCGTTACGGTTCCCGCCGCGCTTGCTCTTACCGGCGTGCCGATCTCCGCGGCGAAATCTGTGCCGTAGTGCATTTTATCTTTACCTGTAAAGGGATCGCGCCCTGTTCCAAAACGTCTTGAAATTATTGATTCGGAGATGCAGACCGGATAGTTGACAGGCAGTGATTCAAAGAGGTTGCGGCCCTGATTTGCCCTGTTGGCGAAATCGAGAATAAAATCCTCGCGCTCGTCAAGATAGCTTAGAAGAGCGGAGGGTTCCATTGCGGGAGTGGTTGTTTTTTGCCGCTTTACAGGCGCGCGCTGCGGAGGCCGGGGAAGCCCGAAGAGATCCAGCGCCTGCTCTTTTTTCGCTTCAAGCCGCCCGGTGTTATCTTTGAGAGTAGTGAGCAGCCGTAAAGTCGCGCCGATGTTTTGGTGCAAACGTTCGTTCTGCTCTATTAAATTTTTATGCTGATTCTGCTCTTGAACGGTAAGAGTCAAGCTGTCAAACGGCATAAAAAAACCGGCAAAACCGATGGCTGTCATTAATATCAATAAAATGATCATCCACGGACGTATCGGAAATACCTTAACGCGGCTGCCCTTTGGCGGCACTAAAAGAATTGCAGATTTTTTTTCCATTTTTAGTTAAGCAGCTCAAACGCCGCTGTCATCGTTTTCGCTGTTGTTTGAGCTCTCCTCACCCTTATCTTTTTTCGCCGCTTCCTGAATATCTTTTATTTTACCGTTGATATCAACAATTTCTGAATTGAGCGAGTTGATGGTCTCAACGGCTTTTTTGATAACGAGATCTTCTGCCGCGTTGGCCTCTTTGCCGTCTGAGCACAAGTCAAAGAACCGTTCGCCGATATCCATGAAGTTATGCTCAATTTTGCGCTTAGCGGCCATCTCATCAATTTTGAGCTTGCCGATTTTTGTGTACTCCTCAATTTTCTCTACAGAAATCGCCGCACCTTCCTTAAGCCCTTTTTTAATCTTTTCCCACATGTTGTCCATCTTCTTACGCCTCCTTTTATTATTTAACCGTTATATATTGCAACCCAGCCATTTGCGTTCTGCGTTTTGTTTCAAAACACGGGCGACCGCGAGGGCCGCCCCCTACACATGGCGGGGGTTGGCTGCGCCGAAATAAACAAGCTGCCCCCGCCCATACTATATAAAATGGTTAAAAACCCGCCTTTGATGCCAGTTTTTTATTACATCCGGCAAAATACGCCTGTTCAGGATATATTTTTAAGCAATGAACGCACCAACCGGCACATCGCTTGAATGCTTCCTGCTCACTGCCCAAAGCAGGGATAATGGGCCTCATTTCGAGATAACGCTTTGGGCCGCCGCGGACGAAGGTATTGCGGTTAAAATTAAAATCAACGATTTCAGGCCGCTGTTTTTCTGCCGAAGAAGTTTACCTAAGCACTGTTTGAGTTTCCCTGTCAGCGAAAGAAAACAGCTGCCTTTGCGCTCTCTTGATATGGATGACGCGGATTGTCTTTATTTTGAGACGTTCTCACAAATGCAGCACGCGGCAAAAGTTCTTAGAGGGTCGGGGCAAAAAATATTTGAGTCCGACGTACACCCCATTGAGCGCTATCTTATGGAGAGGATGGTAAGCGGCGGATTAAAGATTACTGGAAAATGTGAAGATTACGGCTCCTTTTATTCGTTTACAAATCCTCATCTGCGCGGATGTACTGCGCATGCTCCTGCGCTTAAAGTTTGTTCAGTTGACATAGAGACAAATGTGTCGTCAGGCGAAATCTACAGTATCGCCTGTAAAGATGAGCATAGCGAACGCGTTTTTATCCGCGGTGATCTTCAAAACAATGATACCGTTTGCTTTTGTAAAGACGAGCGTCATCTCCTTGTTGATTTTTTTGCGCATATCAAAAACAGCGATCCCGACATAATTATCGGATGGAGCGTCATTGATTTTGATTTGAGGGTCATTCAGGAGAGATGTATTAAAACTGGCATACCGTTTGACTTGGGCAGAGAGATGGAGAGCCGTATTTTTAAGGGTCAAAACAGCAATTTATGGAACGCCCGTATCCCGGGCCGGGTAGTGCTGGATGTTCCAATAATGCTCAGGGCGTATCATCACACATTTGAATCATACTCTCTTGACTTTGTAGCATCTCAGATACTTGGCGAACACAAAACCATACAACTTAGCGGCAAAGAAAAAATTAAACAGATAGATCATCTATTTAGAAATGACAAATATGAACTTGCCCGGTATAATTTAACCGATGTGAAACTTACGCTTGACATATTCACTAAATGTGAGATCCTGCAAAACGCAATCGAAAGATCAAAGCGCAGCGGTTCTGCCCTTGACCGCACAGGCGGAAGCGTCGCCGCTTTTGATCATCTGTATTTGCCCCGTCTGCACAGGGCAGGTTTTGTAGCAGGCGATACCGTTGACATTGTACAAACAGGCGAGCAGCTTCCCGGCGGTCATGTTCTTGAGCCTGCGCCGGGGCTTTATCACAACGTACTGCTCTTTGATTTTAAAAGTCTGTACCCTACAATTATTATGAGTTTTATGATTGACCCTCTTGGGTTCAAAATTCGTGACGACAAAAAATTATCAAACCCGGCAGGTACCTCTTTTTCTAAAGAGACCTCCGTTTTACCGGATATAATCCGTGAACTTATGGAAGGGCGCGCAAAGGCGCGGGAGCAGAAAAATCCATTTTTATCACAGGCGATAAAAATCCTTATGAACAGTTTTTACGGCGTGCTCGGTTCAACAGGATGCCGCTTTTTCTCACCGCAGTTAGCATCGTCAATTACGTTGACAGGGCGCTATATCCTCAAAACTACTATTGACTATATAGAAAAGACAACCGGCAAGCGGGTTATATATGGGGATACAGATTCGCTATTTGTTCATCTTGGAGAAATCTCGGTTAAAGAGGCTGCCGCTTTAGGAGAAACAATATCAAAGCAGACAACTCAATGGTTAGCAGAGCATTTAAAAGAAAAATTTGGCGCAGACTCCGCGCTTGAGCTTCAGTACGATACCTGCTTTGACCACTTTTTCTTACCGTCACTAAGAGGAGGACAACAGGGGCAGGGAAGTAAAAAGCATTACTGCGGAGCGGCTGTTGATGAGAAGGGCGGACTTAGTTTAACATTTAAAGGGATGGAATCTGCGCGAAGCGACTGGACTGATCTCGCAAAAGAATTTCAGCACGAACTTTTTATATTGTTTTTTTCGGGGAAGCCGCTTAATCAATACGTAAGCGATACAGCACAGCTTCTATTACAGGGGCGCCTTGATGAGAAACTTATCTACAAGAAAAGATTACGTAAACGTATTGATCAATACACAACGCACATCCCGCCGCACGTGCAGGCGGCAAAACTCTTGGATTCACCGCCGCCCCGTACTATAAAATACTGCATCACCCGCGAAGGTCCGCAGCCTTTAGAAAAGCTCACCGCACCGCTTGATTATAATCACTACCTGGAAACTCAGCTAAAACCAATCGCCGATTCAATCCTCGAATGGACAGGGACAAGTTTTGACACGATAGTATCGGGCCAGCAGGATCTTTTTCAATAGTTCCCGATTTACGGCATATTTTTTGATTATTATTTTGCAGTATGGAACTTATTGACAGGCATCATTTCAACAAACCGCCTCTTATGTTTGCGGCGTGGACCGGGGCGGGGAATGTTGGGATTCTGTCTATTGACTATCTGCGGCGTAAATTAAACGCGCATCTTTTCGCGCAAATTGACATGAGCGCATTTATCACGCCTGATTCCATAACGGTAAACAGCGGAGTTGCAAGTTTTCCCGCCGCACCCCAAAGTGTGTTTTATCATCACCATAACCCTGATATTGTCATTTTTGAAAGTAACGCGCATGTTGGCGGCAAAAACGATGCTGAGATTATGAAAGCGATTTTGGGACTTGCTCAGAGGCTTGAGACTCCCCGTATCTATACCGCGGCGGCACTTCCCTTATCGATGAGCCACACCGATCCGTCAAAGATGCTTTTTGCGGCAAACAACGTTTCGCTTATCCCGGAGCTTTTGAAGCAGGGGCTCTCGCCTATGACCCAGGGGGCAATCAGCGGACTTAACGGGCTCATGCTTGGGTTCGCAGCAAAGAGCGGTATAGACGCGGTGTGTCTGCTCTCTACGATTCCCTCTTACGCGGGATCGCTTACGTATCCAAAGGGCGCGGCTTCGGTTGTTTCTACGATAGGCTCTCTTACGGGAGCGCATATTTGTATGGATGAGATTGACGCGCACGCAAGAAGCGTCGAGCCGATGTTTGATCATATTGAGGATAAAATTAAGGATTTTTATCTATGCGCGGATACGCCGGCCGCGGAAGAAAATGCGGAAAAGGTTGATCATCAAGAGGCGCCAAAGTACGTAATGGAGCGCATAGAAAAACTTTTTGAGAGTGCGGCAAGCGACCGCGCAAAAGCGGGAGAGCTTAAAAAAGAGCTTGATAAATGGAATTTGTACGAACTTTACGAAAATCGCTTTTTAGATCTTTTTGAGTAAAAGCGTTAAAAAATTTGCTTGGCAGCATTTTTGCAAGTATTTTGTATACTGAGTAACGGCATAAATCTACACCGCACCGCACGCAACTGCACGCAGGGCCGGCTCTGCTGCTTAGCGGCACAGTGTAGATTTATGCCGTAAAGCGGTATATATAGGTTTTGAGACAGATCGTCGGCGGTCTTTGCCAGGTACACCCGTTTGGCGTTCTGTCTTTACGAAAAAAACAGTTCTACGGAGGATCTAATGAACAAACTCTATGTTGGTAACCTCGCCTGGGCAGCGTCAGAAGAAGGACTCAAGGAACTCTTTTCCC
>WRCH01000128.1 GCA_009784115.1 Chitinispirillia bacterium | reverse complement strand
TAACAATAACGGGAAAGGTACCATTACAGCCATGATTTACAGTTATCTTCGCATAAGTTCTGACAAGCAGACATCGGAAAATCAGCGTTTCGAGGTAAACGAGTTTTGCAGAAAAAACGGCATGAATGTTGATATTGGATAAGAACCCTGTTGATCCGTTCACCGGACGGCCTGTCATCGCTCATCGGGAGCGCGGAAAAGGTACAGGCATTGAACTGGCGCGTATGGGAAAACATACATGGAACAATTGATACTGTATATCGTGAAAAAAAACGCCGCGGAAAAATAAAGATTGACCTCTTACGCTCCTTAATGGTAAAATACTAATACTCTAAATACATACTGTAAAAAACATATTAAAATCAGGTTAGCGGTAATGAGTGCACAAATTGGTACGCGGAAAAAAGATTTATTAACACTGTTTGATCATTCTACAGAGCACATCAGAGAGATACTTCGGCTTGCGGCTGAGCTTAAGGCGAAACGCTGCAGCAATCAATACAGTAAACTTCTTGATAATAAGACAGGCGTGCTTATTTTCGAAAAGCCGTCGCTCCGCACCCGAATTTCATTCGAAACGGCGATTCATGAGCTTGGCGGACACGTTATAAACCTTGCTTCCGAAGCTGTAGGTATCGGTACGCGGGAGAGTATTGAGGATGTTGCGCGGAACCTTGAGAGAATCGTGCACTTAATCGTTTACCGTACTTTCGGGCATAACAAAATAGAATCTATGGCGCGTTCAAGCGCGATTCCGGTTATAAACGCGCTTACGGATACGCATCACCCGTGTCAGGCGCTCGCCTTTGGTCTTACTGTGGCCGAAGCGCGCGGCGATGTTAGACAAAATGTACTTTTTGCGGGCGACGGCAACAATGTATGTAATTCCATTATGGTAATTTGCGCCAAGCTCGGTCATAACTTTACATTTGCGGGACCCAAAGGATACGAGCCTAACGGGGAAATAGTAAAGCGCTGCAGGGAGATAGCCGCTCAAAACGGCGGTGAGATAAATATTACAAATGATCTGTATAAAGCCGCCGCAAACGCGGAGGTCATTTACACCGATGTGTGGACGAGCATGGGTCAGGAGGAGCAGGCGCAGGAGCGCAAAGCCATATTTGCCGATTATCAGGTGAACAGCGCGCTTATGGCCGCCGCGTCCAAAGACGTTTTGGTTTCGCACTGCCTGCCCGCGCTGCGGGGAGAGGAGATAACAAGCGAGGCGCTTGATTCTAAAAACTCGGTTGCTTTTGAGGAAGCTGAGAACCGGCTTCATGTTCAAAAGGCGGTAATTGTACAACAGTTTTCTTAAAATATGAAAAAGTGATGAAGATATGAGTGAAAAAAGAGTTGCGTTTGGAATAAATTCGTTAGACAAAATGATCTGCGGCGGGCTTCTGCCCGCTTCGGCCAATCTTTTAGAGGGCGCTCCCGGCACCGGTAAAACTACTATGGGGATGCAGTTTATCTACAACGGTATCACAAAATTCAATGAGCCCGGCCTAATTATCACCTTCGAAGAGTTCCCTCAGCAGTACTATCACGACGCGATGCAGTTTGGGTGGGATTTTAAACAGTTAGAAAAAGAGGGCAAGCTTAAGATCATTTTCAGTGATCCCGCCACAACGCTTGGCGAATTTGACAAACCGGATGGAGAGTTTATTACTCTTGTGGAGGATATGGGCATAAAGCGGGTGGTGGTTGACTCCATGACGCACTTTGAAGCGATCGCAGCAAATCCCCAGGAGTTGAGAAATCTTGAGCGCCGCTTTATCAACGCGCTCAAAAGAGAGGGCGTTACAAGTATTTTGCTTAGAGAGAATGATACTCTTTTTGGATCTGTCTCTCAAGTAACAAGCAAGATCTCTTTTATTGTAGACACTTACGTGCTTTTGCGGTACGCCGAAATAGACAGCGCCATTGAAAAGGCGCTCTGCTTTCTAAAAATGCGCGGCAGCGATCATCAGAAAGATATCCGCTGTTTTAGGGTTACATCAAAAGGGATAGAGGTGGAGTCGAAGTTTAAGGGCAAGGAGGGTATTATGAGCGGAATTACACATTCAACCCCTCAGGATGCATTTGTAAATGTATTCGGTAAGAAGTGAGCGGTATTGTGGAACATCCTACAGCCGCGGAACTGTTTCTTGTAACAGGGTATGTTATTTTCTGTATGGGATTGAATGTTGTGGCGTTTTTGATTTCGGCTTTTTACAAGAAAAAATTTGATCATAACGCGCCGTATCTCGGTTTTCTTTTGTCGCTTCTTCTTGGCGGAGTGTTTATCGGCACTCTTTTATTAAAAGACAGCGGGAGTACCGCGGCGATTTTGAGAACGACGTCCCTTTTAGGCTGCAGTATGAGCAGCGCTTTAAGCATAAGCGGTTTGTATATGTCAATGAGAAAAGCGAGGTAGGTGTGATTTACGAGCAGTCACTTTTCTTTTTTGACGCGTCTGCAGTTACGATGATGCTTGTTTTCGCGTATCTCAGCAAGCGTCTTGGCGAGGCGCTTGCGTTAAGGCCGTACTATGTAATTCTTTTCGCTACTTCGGCGGCGATTGTAGTAGCGTTGGGCCTTGAAACGATTCCGCCGTCATTGAGTTACGGGGCTGTTTCGATAATAACATATACACTCAGATGCGCGGCAACAGCGATCGCTTTTTTTGTTGTACTGCGGTACTGGAAATGGCTTTTTGCCGAGTTCTCAAAGAAATAGGACACGTGATTAAGTATGAAAAAGAAAATTCTGCTTATTGATGATGACACCGACAGCGCCGCGCTTGCAAAGCTCGTTCTCGAAACTGATATGTTTGAGGTGAATACTGTTTTTGATTCGGAAGAGGCTTACGAAACGGCTAAAGAGTACCGGCCAGACGCCATACTTCTTGATTTGGAGATGCCAAAACTTGACGGCTGGACGGTTTTTCGTATTTTGAGGGGTGATAACGCTTTTGACAATGTGCCAATCGCGATCATAAGCGGTAAGGGCGAGTCGTTTGATCACATGGTTGGTCTTCATGTAATGAAAGCCGACGCTTACATTTCAAAGCCATTTGGCAAACAGGAATTGATAGATAAAACTCATGAGCTCATTAACAGAAAAAAATAGACGCGTTCTTGTTGTTGATGACGAGGTGGATGTTCTTGAGTTTTTAAGAATATTCCTTGAGTCACTTGGCTGGGAGGTAACAACTGTTGATACAACTGAGCAGGCTTTTCTTGAATTGGACAGCAGATCTTACTTTTTAGTGCTTACAGATATTGCAATGCCGGACATGGACGGCTATGAGTTCATTAACAAAATAAAAGATAAAAACTACGGATGCCAAATAGCGCTTATGACAGGCTTTGGATATAATCCCAAACATACGCTTGTGAAAATCTATAAAACAATCCGCTACCCGTGCCTCTTCAAACCTTTTAACAGGGCAAAAGTGATTGAAGCGGTGCAAAACGCTTTTAATGTTTACAATAAGGAAGACAGGGCGTCACAGGATACTAATGAGGGTTAACTAATGCGCAACATCGTAATAAAAGGCGCGCGGGTTCACAATCTTAAAAACATCGACGTAACAATACCGCGCAACTCATTAACAGTAATTACCGGACTCAGCGGCAGCGGCAAGTCGTCTCTTGCTTTCGACACGCTGTATTCAGAGAGCCAAAGACGGTATGTGGAATCGCTCTCCTCTTACGCAAGGCAGTTCCTTGGACTTATGGAAAAGCCCGACGTTGACCAAATAGAGGGGCTCTCACCGGCGATTTCAATTGAACAGAAAACCACAAACCATAATCCCCGTTCTACTGTCGGAACGATAACCGAAATACATGACTATCTGCGTTTGCTTTACGCAAGAGCGGGTACGCCGACCTGTTATAACTGCGGGAGGATTATCGCGCGTCAAAGTTTGCAGCAGATAACCGATCAGGTTTTAAAACTTCCCGACGGGACAAAGTTTCAAATACTTGCGCCTGTGGTCAATAATAGAAAAGGCGTTCATAAGGAGCTTTTAGCGAAGCTGCAAAAGAGCGGATATGTTCGTGTTCGTGTTGACAAAGTGGTTTATGCTATTGATGATGATATTCCGATTGATTCTAAAAAGAAGCATACTATAGAGGTGGTGATTGATCGGTTGATAAGTTCGTCAAAAATTGCTTCGCGTCTTGCCGAGTCGCTTGAGACCGCATTGAAAGTGAGCAGTGAAGAGACAATTATTATTGATGCTGCGGGTAAGGAAGAGCTGCTGTTTTCAACCCGTCTTGCCTGTCCTGTATGCGGTATAAGTTATGATGAACCAAGTCCCGCCATGTTCTCTTTCAACAGTCCTTTGGGAGCTTGCGAAGAGTGTCACGGTCTTGGGTTTCTTATGGAGATCGATCTTCATCTTGTTGTACCCGACCCTGCCGTCAGTTTAAGCGGCGGAGCGATAGTGCCTTGGAACGGCGCGTATATTGACGGCGGGTGGAATAACAATATGCTGCACACTGTGTGCAAGAGATACAAGATACCGATGGACGTGCCGTATAAATCACTATCCGCGAAACACAAAGAGATTTTATTATATGGAAATGAAGGTGAAAAACTTGATCTCGAATTCTACGGAAAAGACGGCAAACTTCAAGCCCGCTTTAATAAAGCGTTCGAGGGAGTCATCCCAAATCTGCTGAGACGGCATAGAGACAGCGCGTCTGAAGACATACGAAGATGGATAGAGACTTTCATGACGCGCAAAGATTGCCCGGCGTGCAAAGGAACACGGTACAAAAAACAGGTTTTAGCTATACTGGTTGACAAGAAGAGTATTGCTGATATCTCATCGCTTTCAATAGAAAACGCCCTTTCGTTTTTTAAGGATTATAATCCTACAGGACACGCAAAAGAGATCGCAAAGCCGATAGTACGTGAAGTAATGATGCGGCTTGGATTTTTGAGCGACGTCGGACTCACGTATTTGAGCCTTGACCGCACAGCGTCAACCCTTAGCGGCGGAGAGTCTCAGCGGATCCGTCTTGCGACTCAGATCGGTTCAAAACTCACGGGTGTGCTTTATATCTTGGACGAACCGAGTATCGGTTTACATCCGCGGGACAATACGCGGCTGCTTGCGACTCTCACGGCGCTCAGAGACCTTGACAATACGGTTGTGGTGATCGAGCATGATAAAGAGACGATTATGGCGGCTGATTATCTGATTGATATCGGCCCGGGCGCGGGCACTCACGGCGGGGAACTTGTCGCGTGCGGAACGCCCGCGCAGGTCACTAAATCAAAAAACTCATTGACAGGACTTTATCTAAGCGGTAAGCGTTCTATTGCGCTTCCTGTCAAAAGAAGAAAAGGAAACGGACTCTCAATAAAAGTTAACGGCGCCTCTGGCCACAACTTAAAAAATATTGACGTCAGTTTTCCGCTTGGAATGCTTGTTTGCGTTACAGGAGTATCGGGTTCAGGCAAAAGCTCTCTTGTAAATCAAACCCTTTATCCCGCTTTAATGAAAAAACTGCACAATTCAAAAGTTACAATCCTGCCGCATAAAAATATAGAGGGACTCTCCAACCTTGATAAAGTGATTGACATAGATCAATCGCCCATCGGCAGAACTCCAAGGTCTAACCCGGCCACTTACACAAAAACTTTTGACGCGATAAGAAATCTCTTCGCCATGCTTCCTGAAAGTAAAATAAGAGGATACGGGCCGGGGCGCTTCAGCTTTAATACCAAGGGGGGCCGGTGCGAGATGTGCGAGGGTGACGGGGTGCTGCGCATAGAGATGCACTTTTTGCCTGACGTCTATGTTCAATGTGAAAACTGCGGCGGCAAGCGCTATAATCGTGAAACGTTAGAAGTCCTTTACAAGGGCAGGTCAATATCAGACGTCCTGAATATGAGCGTTGACGAAGCGCTTATCTTTTTTGACAATCTCAGCGCGATCAAGCAAAAGTTACAGGTGCTTTCTCAGGTTGGATTAGGATATATAAGGCTTGGACAAAGCGCAAATACTCTCAGCGGCGGTGAAGCGCAGCGTATTAAGCTCGCTTCCGAACTTGCCAAACGCGCAACAGGAAAAACGCTTTACATTCTTGACGAACCTACAACAGGGCTTCACTTTGAAGATATACTAATGCTGATGAGCGTCATACAGGATCTTGTAGACAAGGGCAACTCCGTTATTGTCATCGAGCACAATCTTGACGTAGTGAAATGCGCTGATCATATAATCGACATAGGCCCCGAGGGCGGCGACAAGGGCGGAACCGTTGTAGCGCAAGGAACGCCGGAAAAAATCGCGGCGATGAGCGCCTCTGTTACTGGTCAGTACCTTAAAGAGTACCTCTTAATATAGTAGTTCCGATTGAAAAAAATTTATCCAATGCAGAAATAATAATGCAGAATGCAGAAATAGTTTAAGGTATTTATTCTTTATTTCTGCATTCTGAATTCTGCATTGTTATTTCTATTTTTTGGGCTTTACCTTCTCTCTTTGCGGCCTGTAGCC
>WRCH01000127.1 GCA_009784115.1 Chitinispirillia bacterium | reverse complement strand
TTTTTGTGCGCCGTTTTGGTTTTAAACCACAAGAAAAACAAGCCGTCGTGTCACTGTGCGTCGATCAATTTTGAATATTCTGTACACAACGAACGGAGCAACCAAAGTTTTTACTTTCGTTGACCATGCTCAATCCACTAGTTATATTGATTTGCATGATTTGTGCATTATCGCTTCCGTGATCCAAAGAACCCCACCAACGTCCTATTCTGCCTGCGTTGACAGCGTTCCAAGTACCGTCAGAATTACGAAAACCACCAATTAAAGCAGAAAAACCGAGTTCGTCTGTACCGATGCTATATTCGGTTGACAAAAGTACCCTATGACGCATAATGATATTACCGGCAACCTCAAACAAATCGTCCCAATCGTCATTATTGGGCAAACGCCACCCAACCGGACAAGCGCTCATCGCGGCCTCCCAATTATACAATCTGCCAAATTGAGCACAATTGGAGTCTGCATCAAAAAGACACCAGCTGTTAGCCGTTGTGAAGTTTAGATTCTCCGCCATCCACCTTCTGTTATTTATATCTACGATACGATAACTCCGCAGATCCCTTGGGTCGGTAAATGTTGTTATTGGATCCTGCGAAAAGTTTGCCGTAACGATTGTATGATCGTTCACCGTGATGGATGTAGACGGAGAATTCACGTTGACGATTGTGCTTGTCATCCCGTCAATTATCGTCCAATTGATGAACGAGTAGCCGTGCGCCGGTGTGGCTGTTATAGTACGCTCGTCTCCGTCAAAAACCATCACCTGCAGGTTCGGAGAGATAAAGCCGCCGCGGTTTAAATTCCTGTTAAGTGTAAGTGTATACGCGGGGCGGAAGTTTGCGGTAACGGTTGTATTTGCGGTCAAAGTGACGAACGCGAGCGCAGAATTTACATTGTCTATTGTACCGCCGCCGGTCACCGTCCAGTTGACGAAAGCATAACCATCGGCAGCGGTGGCCGTTATGCGTTGTGAAACTCCTGCTCTTACGGCTTGCGCGCCTGCCGGAGTAACGCTGCCGCCGTCAGTCGGATCTATATTGATCGTAAGCGTGTGCGTAGGTATCAGCTCAAAATTTGCGGTAACAACCGTATTCTCATTCACAGTAACTGTTGTCGCCAAAGCCTCCGCGTCGGCTACAGTTCCGCCGATTACTGTCCAATTAATGAAATTATACCCGGCAGTCGGCGCTGCTGTTATATTAACCTCTCTTCCCGCGATAAGACCGGTTCGTACGGCCGCCGGTGTTACGGTACCGCCGGCAGTTATATTCCGGTTGACCGTAAGCGTATACACGGGATCGAAGTTTGCGGTAATTACCGTATTTCCATTTACGGTAAGGAGTGTTGCCGCGGCGTTTATATCAGCAATTGTACCGCCGCTGTTCACGGTCCAGTTGACGAAAATGTATCCGGCTGCCGGAGTGGCTATTATGGGGATAGTCGTTTCCGAAGCAATGTTGGTCATCGGAGTTGCCGGAGTGATGGTACCGCCGTCCGCAGGTTCCAAATTAGATGTAAGCGTGTAACGGGGCTGCAGTGTATGAGTTACCGCTCCGTCATAAAACATACTTGTACCCGACGAAAAAAACGGTCTGATATTATAGGTTCCGGCCGGTAAATCATCAAAGTTTGCGGTGAAAGTTCTCGAAAAAACAATACCATCTAATCTGCCGAAGGTTTCTCTCGTTCCTCTGCCGGCTTGACATTCATTACTGCCGGCCGGTTCAGCGCAAACTCCAAAATCAGTAATTCGGTAGGTCAACAGATCTTTCTCTATTCGGGAGCTGACATTTATACCGCCCGTGCCATTTGGAGTAATTTGCGGGGCAGTGAATGCCGGCAGATAGCAGCTTCTGTTGAGCGTGGCAAGGCTGAAATATCCATCCGCAAAAGTATGGCTCAACCTGTAACTTAAAACTCTGAGAGATATCGCCGCGCCGTAGTTTAAATCCAAATTTAACCGCGCTTCATCTGTGGGACTGCCGCTTCTATAGTTGTGCCTGAAACCATTGTTAAAAACGTGGGTTCCGGCGGGGCTTCCGTCAACAACAAGGTTTAAAACGGGGCCTGCGTAAATATAGGGACCTACAAAACCATAAACTCTTGAGGCCAAACCTACAACAACGCCAACATGAACATTGCCGTTAACATGATGACCATACTCGAATAATTGAGTGAAATCGGTAGTGCGTATCGCACGGAATCCGTTTCCTCTTTCGTATCTAAAACCATACCTGCCGCTAAGATCAACGTTGTATGACGTCGTCATGTCCGGCGCGGCAGCTCTGCCCCCGATAATTAAATTAGCTTCGATATCGTTAGTAATAACTATGGGAATTGGGCCTACCCAAATTGTAAACGACCCAAGGCTTTTTTCTCTTAAAAAATGAGACGTCGAGCCGTTGATATTTGTATTTATTCTGCCGCCGATATCGACATTTCCGTTTTTGGAGAGGGTCATTTCGGTTTCGCGAAGGCTAAACCAACGGATTCTCAAGCTAAAATTAAGCCTCAGTGTTAAGCTGGCTTTCGCGTACACTTCGCCGACAGTAGTGACATCATCCCCAAGAGGAATTCTTCTTGATATTTGTATAGTACCGCTAACGTTGGCGGTTTTTTCCAGCACTCCTATCAGTTCGCCGTCATCATCAAATTCAAACTCAATTTCGGTCTCAAAATCTGCGTTTTCAATCGCCTCTTCCAAGCTGGCGCATCTGACTTTAATGGTAGTGACGTCATCTTTTTTTGATACTTCAAGAACCTTATACAAAAAACCATAAGGAGCGGCTTTTGTTATCGCGGAGGCGATAATATCTCCGACCTGCGGAGTTTTAGCGGTATCGAGACCTCTGAACAACAGTATAGCGGCGCAGTATTCATCATCGGTTTGATCTGCGGTTATGGTCATTTCAATGAGGAGATCATCAAGCTCGCCTTCCTGAAAAACGAAGACGTCGTGACCGTCATTGGTATTGCCGACGCTGTGCTCCCTTGCCGGCTTATCCTTTTTATCTGAATCGTCCCCAGGACCGGTCCCGGTATCAGGATCCGTACAACTGAACATCACAAGGCCCGCAAGTGAAAAAATCAAAGATAAGCATAACGCTTTTGTCTTGCTCATTAGGTACTCCTTGTTAGCTGGCGGTATACAATGTAATAAGAGCAATATATATTATTTCAGTAGTGTTCGGTTAATTTTTCTTCATTATTATAATGCGAGTTGAGATACGCGGCTCGTGTGTGAAAATAGTTTTTTAATTCCGATATCCTTGTATCAAAATCATTTTCAGGCCACCATTTTTCGTGATCTTTTTTAGCGCTCGCTTTGATTTTGTTTGCCATATCATCAATAAATCCGGACATCGGTAAAATGTTCTGATGAAAGTTATTATTCCAAATCTCTTTCCACTTTGCCAAAAACACCGGATCGTCAAAAAAGCGGTTGAAAAAAGGGTAATTTGGATATGGGTACAGCTCAGGCGGCAACTTTACCTCTGTGGGCATATTGCCGCGGTCACCCCCTACCCCATAGCTGTACCATGATGTACCGAAGCTAAGATCGAAGTCCCAAAGAGGCCCCATGCTTATTTTACCGCCCTTGTCTTTATAAAAAAAGACACTGCCGACGTCCCGGCGCTTATCAACGGGTTCATATAAAGGCAGATTAAAATCTGCGCTGTTTGTGATAATGTATACCATAAAACTTTTAATGAATGATGGAATATCAATCAAATCACGATAACCGTTTTCGGGAAAGCTCTCTGCTGCCATCAAACTTGTTAACTCGTTCCAGTCGTCTATTACGAAATTATATGCAGGATTGCTCGCTGCCGCCGGTTGAAATTTTGGTGATTTTATCACTATGGGCAGATTATAGTTTGCCGTCCTGAATTTAGGCTCCTCTTTGAACTGCCAAGATATTTCCGCAAACCAGCCCTCCTCTAAGTCAATAGCCGCCCTTCCCGGAGCGCCTTGACCGGTCTGATCAACCTGCCTATGCTCTGTGAGAAGATAGCTTCCCTGATATTCGCCATTTAGGTAAAGCTCAACGTGATTATAAGTGCATGTGTACGGCAAACCAAGCCTTTTACCAAGTTCAAACGCAAACGAAGTTTTTATGAGAGAGAGATCGTAATAGTTTGCAAGCAGTACCCAATTTCTCGCGGCGGGGAGTCCGAAAAGAGATTGCTTCGTATCTTTCCTAAATCTAATACGATACGGCTTTTTGGGCCAGTCCGTCCAAGTGGAGTTTCCGCGTCCTCTCATTTGTTGATTGCTGATGGGGGAAATATTATTTGACGGATTATTTGGATCACTGAGAGAAAACGTTATAGTGACCCAATCTTCTCTGTTCAGGATGGGCGCGGCCATTTCCGTATCAATCCTGATCACCGGCAGCATCACGCTTGGCGGCTTGGGCGTACACGCGGCGATAACAATAATAATCAACGCTATCGCCGGTAGTTTAAAATAATGAGACATCTTTAAAAAATACTAAACCGCACTCTGCGGAGTTACCTCTTTTGTTTGATTTTGCTGAGGAAGCTGACCCGCGTATCCGCCCTTGCCCACCATAACCTCCGCGATATTAACAATATGCTCCTTAACCCTGCGGTAGCTCACGAGCATGTCGGGGAAAGTCGTGCTCAGAAGCGGGTCGAGGGGCATTTCAGCGAGACGCGCTACGTGCCCGCCGCGCAAACCGCGGATTTTTTGTGTGATCGTTTCGCCTTTCACATCGGCGCCTGTGAGGATCAGAGTGTTCTTCTCGCTGTAGGCACGATTTACTAAAGCAAAAAACTCCGACACTACGCTGTGAAGTTCAATCAGTTCATCACGCATGACGCCGGGTATTTTTAAATCGGCGTTTCTGATGCGCAGATAGAGCTTTAACTGCGCCGTCATATAATCGCTTATCGTTTCAAACTCATCCGCGAGACGAATCTGTTTCTGCGCTTCCTCGCTCAAACTGCGCGGCAGCTGTTTAGAGAGCAGGGTTGTCAGAAACGCGGTTATCTCCGTCTGCATCGCGTCAAGTTTATTCTCTTTTTTGAAGAGTTTCTTTACCGCGTCCTCATCAACCTCTTCAGCCGCGAGTATCGATTTTAACATATCGAACATATCGCAGTCTACCTTGCCCATGTAGATGATCTCTTTTCTGGCCTGCTCCATAGCCACCATTGGCGAGTCGAGCATGAGATTGCTGAGCTTTGTGTGCTGAGGCTGCATCTTAGCCGGCTTGTCTTTCACAAGTTTTTCAAGGCTTGCCGCAAACAGACGTGTGAAAGGGAGGAAGAGGAGCGTATTGAGAATGTTGTATCCTGTGTGAACCGCGGCTATTGCGGCCATTATGAATGGATAGGTCTCCTCGCCATTCACGATCGCTACAGTATTGGGGTCGTTGCCTATTACAGCGACTATTGTTTTTAAGAAAAACAGATTGAATACCGAGGTAATCCAGATCGCTCCGATAATATTAAAAACTATATGCGCAAGCGCCGCCCGCCGCGCGTTTGTTGTTCCGCCAATGGAAGCAAGGTACGCGGTGAAGACTGTGCCCAGATTCTCACCGATAACAAGCGCCGCCGCGGTCTCAAACGGAATAACGCCGGTCGCGGCAAGCCCCATAGTTATTCCTATCGTAGCAGTCGATGACTGTACTACCAAAGTAACAATGCACCCGACAAGAACGCACTTCATCAAACCGAGATATGTAGTAGCCGAGAATCTCGTGAACCATTCAAGATATTCGGGATTAGAACGTATCGGGCGGAAGCCGTCTTTCATAAGCCAAAGACCGGCGAACACCATACCTATACCCATTGCCACCATTGCGATGTAACGCACTTTCTCGTTTTTGCCGAAAAGATAGACAAAAGCGGCGATGCCAAGGAGAAGCAATCCGTACATGTCAATACTTACGGCGAGCATCCACCCGGTAAGCGTTGTACCGATGTTTGCCCCCATGATGATCCCAATAGCCTGACGCAGTCCCATGAGTCCCGCGTTTACAAACCCTACGGTCATAACCGTGCAAACGGTCGATGACTGGATGATACAGGTGACAAATGTCCCCACCCCAATGGCCATGAAACGGTTGGGAGTGGCGGCGCCTATAAGTTTGCGCAGTCTGTTCCCCGCGACGGTTTGCAATCCTTCGGATAGATTACGCATACCAAGGAGAAATATCCCGATACCGCCAAGAACCTTGCATGCCATCAGAAATAGATCGTTATTCATTAAAATATCCTTGTTTTGGAAGATTTACCGCTGTTTTTTCCGCAAATGAACAAAAATACGGTCTTTGCGGC
Organism: Chitinispirillia bacterium; assembly: GCA_009784115.1. Lineage (GTDB taxonomy): Bacteria > Fibrobacterota > Chitinivibrionia > Chitinivibrionales > Chitinispirillaceae > WRCH01. Next base: position 363 of record WRCH01000127.1, on the reverse strand, counting down.
ATAGATTAACTCCAGCCGTTTTTGTAAAAACGGTGTTAAGCAACTGTATGGTTTTTGTATGTCTGCTGTAAAAATCATGTGAGGAATAAAATATATCTTCGGCAATCTTCGGCACAACTTTTTTCGGCTCTATAAAATGAGAAAAAATCATTGTAAAAACCGCGTAAAGTGCTTGTAAAGAGCGTGTAAAGCGATGTTTGCGGATAAATATTTAAGAAAGGGAAGTATACCGGTACACGGCCCCAATGCAGTCAACTTAAGGAAATCCGCACCCCTTTAGGGGTGCAAGGATGTAACCAGGGGCTTTAGCCCCTGGGGAGCGGAGGATGCAGGAGGCGCTGGTACGGTTACGCGCACGCAACC
>WRCH01000126.1 GCA_009784115.1 Chitinispirillia bacterium | reverse complement strand
TGATATTTAACTTACAAAAAGAGGGGGTTTAGCACTATGATCAAGTCGTTTACCGCAGTCACACGTGAAATTGATGAAGCGGAGATCGCCGTAGAGGAGATTATGGCCGCGCTTGAACCCAAAAAAAATCTGCTTAAAAATTCGCTGGGTATTATTTCGTGTTATTCGGAATTTGTGGAAACCGGCGTATTAAAAGCGATTTGTGATGCGCTTCCGTTTGACTGTATCGGTTCAACTACCTGCATCTCCTCTGCCGGTAAACAGACAGACCGCATGATTTTATCGCTTGTTGTTCTCACGAGCGACGATTGCAGCTTTGAAACTAAGGCGATTCCGATTGCCGCCGAAAAATATGAGGAAACCGTTAACAGCGCCCTCTCGCCCCTCATGGACCGCTCAGGCGAAAAGCCCGTGCTGCTCTTGGGTTATTTTCCCCTTATGAACGTGAGCGGCAATATGATACTTACGGCAATTGATAAAACGACCGGCGGTATTCCGCTTTTTGGAACCGCGGCGATTGATCATAATCCCGATTTTTCTACGTCTCAAACGATACATAACGGAGAGGCGTTCCGTGAGGCGGCGGTTGTCGGCTTGATTTACGGCAACGTGAATTATACATTTGAGCTCGCCTCTCTTAATGCCGATAAAATAAGAAAACAGCAGGCAATCATAACCGAGGCTAACGGTAATACTCTTATCGGCGTAAACGGTAAAGTCGCGCTTGAGTATCTTGAGGAGATCGGCCTCAAAAAGACGGATTTTGACAAAGTGTTTATGCCGCTTGTAGTTGGCCATAAAGACGGCACAAGGCCTGTCGCGCGGGGGATTTTAAGTTTTACGCCTGAGGGCCACGCGTTTTGCGGCGGGGAGATGACCGTTGGCGCTACTCTCGCTGTAGGGCGCGTTGATATGGAAGACGTCATATCTACCACCGAAGATATTTTAAAGACTCTCGTTCAAAAAGAGAGTACGGTGTTAAGCTATTCATGCTTGGTGCGTTATCTTACACTCGGCACAAAATTTACAGCCGAGGCGGATAAGATGGGTGAAGTGTGCGGAGATATGAATTATTTGTACGCGAGCGCCGGCGGGGAGATCTGTCCTATTCCCGATGAAAGCGGTAAACTTAAAAACTATTTTCATAACTATACGAATGTATTTTGCAGATTGAGTTAGACGATGAGTGAGATTCATAACGGAAGCGATCCGGTTGAGTTAAACAGGGAACTGCAGAAGGAAAACCGCGTTCTTAAGCGAAAGCTTTTGCAGGCGGAGACAGACCTTAAAAGACTGCAGGCATTTGTCGATGCTCAAGACCGGGTCGAGTCTATTTTAAATGAATCTTTAAAAAAAGAGCTGCGGTATTTTAACCTGGTTCTTGATAACGCTACGAATATTCTTTTTCTTCTTGACTCCGGTGATAATTTCGCATACTCCTCTAAAACTTTTCTTGACGAGATAGATACGGCGAATTTCGGCATTATAGGCGGTCACCACTATAAAGAGATATTATCAGCGCGTATATCGGAGAAAAATCTAAGCGATCTGTGCGGCGCCATTGAGAGCGCCAAAGAAAAAAAAGTGACCGTATCCCTTGAGGAGGAGATAGATTTCAATCTTGACGGGACGCCCCGTACATTTTCCATAAACGTTACGCCCATGATTGACGATGAGGGTAAAATCACCGGAATCATGGTGCTTTTTAATGATATAACCGAAATCAACAACGCGTTAGAGGCGGCGAAACAGGCAAGTCTCGCTAAATCCAAGTTTTTAGCCACTATGAGCCATGAGATACGCACCCCTATGAACGCGATCATTGGGATTTCGGATATTGAGCTTGAACGCGAAGATCATCCGCTTGAAACAAGAGACTCTTTTGACAGGATAAATAACTCCGGAAAGACGCTTTTGGGTATTATCAACGATATTTTGGATCTTTCCAAAATAGAGACCGGCAAACTCGAACTCATGCCGGTAAAGTACGAGACCGCAAGTCTGATTAATGATACTGTGCGGCTTAATGCCATGCGCATCGGCAGCAAGCAGATAGAGTTTGTGATTAAGGTCGCAGAAACCCTGCCCGCAACACTCCTTGGCGATGAGCTTCGCATCAAGCAGATATTAAACAATATGCTCTCCAACGCTATCAAGTACACCCAGCAGGGACGCGTCACGTTTGAAACCGATTCCAAGACCGGCGGCGGCGCTACTACGCTTATTTTTAAGATCCGCGACACCGGTCAGGGGATGACAAAGGAGCAGATTCAAGCCCTCTACGACGAATATTCCATGTTTAACAGAGAGGCTAACCGCCTTACTGAGGGCACGGGGCTTGGTATGAGTATCACCAAGAGTCTTGTTGAACTGATGAACGGTAAAATCATAGTGGAGAGCGAACCGGGCGTGGGTTCGGTTTTTACGGTACATCTGACCCAGCAGCCTGCGGAGGACAAGGTATTAGGCAAAGAGCTGGCAGAGAATCTGCAAAAGTTTGAGTTTACAAGCAAGATGCAGCGTACGCAGATCATCCGCGATTATATGCCTTACGGCAGCGTGCTTATTGTTGACGATGTGGAAGCGAATCTGTTTGTGGCTAAGGGTTTGATGAAGCCTTACGGTCTTAAGATCGAAACGGCGATAAGCGGATTTGAGGCTCTTGACAAGATCCGCAACGGTAAAGTGTACGATATTGTGTTTATGGATCACATGATGCCGGGTATGGATGGAATCGAAGCCACAAAATTAATACGTGAGGCAGGATATACGCACCCTGTGGTTGCGCTGACGGCCAATGCAATTTCGGGGCAAAAAGAGATATTCCTTGGAAACGGTTTTGACGATTTTATCTCAAAGCCTATAGACATAAGACAGCTAAATTTCATTCTTAACAAAAGAATACGCGACAAGCAATCCCCCGAAGTGCTTGAAGACGCGCGGCGGCAAAATGAGAGCAGAATTGCTGCGGCAAGTAAGAACGGCGCCGGTAATGCTGCAGAAGATAACAGCCCTCTTGCGCTTCTTAAACGGGTAGACGGCCTCAATGTAAACGGCGCGCTTGACGCTATGAGCGGTTTAGAGGACGTATATATTGATACCGTAAAGCTCACCGTGCGCCTCCTGCCAGAGAGGCTTGACAAGATGGACAACTATATCGTATCTGACATGAAGTCATTTACCGTTGAGGTGCACGGCTTAAAGAGCGTCCTTAAAAACATAGGAGCCGCGGCGCTTGGAAACAGCGCGGCGATGCTTGAACGCGCCGCTTTGGAAGATAATACGCTTTATTGCAGCGAGTATTATCCGCCGTTTAAAACGGGGCTTATCGCGTTAAAAGATGCTCTTAACGAGGCGCTGCGCTTGGAGGCATCAGACAAAAAGAGCGCGGATAAATCTTCCCTTGTACAAATTATCGCGGATGCGAAAGCGGCCGCCGAGAGTTTTGACCGCGACAGCGCGCTGGAGATAATCACGCCGTGTTCTGAGTTCTCGTATTGCGCGCAGACAGACGAGCTGCTTGAAAAGATCGTTTTTGCGCTTGAGGCGTTTGACTGTGAGGGGGCGCTGGAAAATATTATAAAATTAGAGGAAAACTTATAGTGGAACAGCAGCAGCAGGATAGATATTACGATAAGATTTCCGGTTTGTCGGTACCCGAATCAAGCTGTTTTAATCAGATTGATTCCGAAATCAACAGGTTTATTGATACTGTCCCGAATCTAATGGGAAAACTTGAGGAGAGTTTCTCCGGCTTGGATAGAAATTTGGACAGTTTTCTAAGCGATATGGAACTTCTCGTTTTGCTGATGAGAAATGTGCACGCCCAGTATTTGGAAATAGAAGCGGAGAGCATCCTTAACAGCGTAAAAAATGACCCTGAGTATACGCTTGCGCGTAAATTAATGAAGCAGTTTGTATCAGACATACTCTCTCTCTCCATTGCGATGCAGAAAGCGCAGAACTCTATAAAAAAAGATGAGAATGAGGAGGTCATAAACGAGATAATAGAGAGCCACGCCGATATCGCGAAAAACGCCTCTATGGTCGGCAGCCTCATCAACAGCGGCGAGTATGAAAAAGCGCAGAAGATGATCACCGGGATGACGGAAGATAAAACGGAGGTCATGATGTTCCGGCTTTTGGATCTTATCACCTCCGGTAAATACGGCGAAGCCGAAAGCGTTGCCAACGTTCTAAAAGAGAAGCATGTTGAAGCGATAAATCAGTTTGTGGGAGTCGATTTATCCAAAAAGATATTAGCTGTAGACGATATGCCGGAGATGCTCTCGTTTATCAACAACGCGCTTAAAAAACATTACAAGGTATTTGCCGTACCCAGCGCGAAAACAGCGGTTAAGGTGATGGACGTTCAAAAACCCGATCTTTTCATCCTTGATATAGACATGCCCGAAATGAACGGTTTTCAGTTGGCTGAAATAATCCGCGGCAAGCCTGAGTTTGCAAACGCTCCTATTATCTTTTTGACCGGCAACTCCTCAAGAGACTGCGTTGTAAAGGCGATGGCCGCGGGCGGAAACGAGTTTATTGTAAAGCCTACGACTCATGAAAACCTGCTTACAAAAACCGGCAAATTTATCAATAAAACCGGGCTTGTAGATCATTATCACCGTATGCTTGAAAAGTATGAGCGCGATGAGCTTACAGGGCTCTACGGAAATAATAAGTTCCGCGATTTTATAAAGGATATAGAGAGCCGCGCGTCAAGCGTAGGCGTGATATTCCTTGATGTTAATGATCTGAAAAAATATAACGACACGGCAGGCCATCACGCCGGTGATCTGCTTATTCAAAAAGCGGCCGACAGCATTATGGCGGCTTCAAATGAAAACATCCACGCGTTCCGCAACGGCGGCGATGAGTTTGTAGTGGTTATGCCGAACTGCGCAGAGAGCGATATCAGTAATTTTATGGATGATTGGCGCAAAAAACTTGCGGAACTAAACACTAAGGACGACGGCATACACTGCAGCGTCTCCGCGGGTTCGGCGTTTGGGGCGGGGAAGTACAGCATGAGCGATCTCTTAAAACTTGCCGACGAGCGCATGTATGAAGATAAGCGCAGTACTAAGGGTGCGGTCTAAACGAAAGTTACAGACATTTTTAAGTATTAAGCAGGCGCTTGTTTTTATCTACAGACTCATACCCAAGCCCGCCCCAAAGCGCTACCGCTCTTTTGGCGCAGACGTTCAGGCAGATGCCGCATCCGATGCACAGATCCTTATCAATAACGTGGCGCGAACCATTTTCACCTTTTATCGCGCCTGAGATGGGGCAGACCTTAACGCATTCACCGCAGCCTGCGCATTTGGTATCAATGTTCGCTCTGGGGCGTGTTTTTACAAGGTCTACAAAACATTTTGCAGGACACTTGACTTTTGCGGTGATAAAATTTTCATCTTTACTGTAATCAAGCACCGGAAGATTTTTCTCAATTTTTATGGTGCCGGATGCGGTTGCTTTTATGCACAGAGTACACGCGGTGCACCCAACGGAGCAGTATTTTTTAACTTTTGCCCCCTTATCGCGGTTAGAGCAGGCTAAAAAGATTTTGTGCACCTGCGGTATAAGAGAGATTATATTGCGCGGACACGTTTTTATACACTTGCCGCATCCGGTGCATTTTTCCGGGTTTACAACAGCGACATCGTTATCATTTATACTGAGCGCGTCAAAGACGCACGCCTTTACACAGCTTCCAAGTCCAAGACAGCCGTCCGCGCATACTTTTGAACCGTTTCCAATGATTACCGCGGCGTGGCAGTCTGTTATCCCATTGTAAATAGAGCGCTCAAGCGCCTCCTTTTTGCCGCCTTTACAGTTTACTACAGCCATCAAAGGATCGCTCAATGGGGCGCTTATGCCAAGGATATCCGCTATGGCAGACGCGGCTTTCGCCCCGCCGGGGGTGCACGAGTTAGGACTTGCTTTACCAGTTGCCGCAGAATCGGCGAATCCGGCGCATCCGGGAAAACCGCACGCGCCGCAGTTTGCGCCGGGCAGAATCTCCTGAATCTGCGATATTTTCGGGTCAACAAATACATGGAGCTTTTTTGAGGCGATTGCAAGTCCCAGCCCTAAAAATAGACCGACAGCGCCAAAAACTAATACCGGTATAAGTATTTCCACTATTAATTTCCTCCGCCCTGCGCAAAAAACGAGAGTCCGGAAAAGCCAAGAAACGCAAGCGCCATAAGTCCGGCGCTGATAAACGCTATAGGGAGCCCGTCAAGGGATTTTGGAATATCGGCAACCTCAAGCCGCTCTCTTATTCCAGCCATCAGTATAAGAGCCAAAAGGAAACCTACTCCCGACGCTACGCTGTTTGCTAAACTCTCTATAAATGTAAACGGCTGACCCGTAAATATATTGATTCCGGTGTTAATAATAACAACTCCAAGAATCGCGCAGTTAGCGGTGATAAGAGGCAGATAAATTCCAAGCGCGTCGTAAAGCGCAGGGGTAAATTTACGCATTATCATCTCAAGAAACTGCACTAAAGAGGCGATTATTAAAATAAAAACCATAGTTTGAAGGTATCTGATGTCATAAGGAACGAGTACGAATCTGTCAATCATCCATGTGATCACTGTTGATATTGTCATTACAAACAGCACTGCCATACCCATACCTGTAGCGCTGGAGAGTTTTTTTGACACGCCGAAAAACGGGCAGAGCCCCAAAAATTTGACCAAAACAAAATTCTGAATAAGCACGGCGGCTATGGAGATTTGAATGATGCTCAAAATACTGCTTGCAGTCATGCTCTCGCTTCCTTTCTCTTACGCAGAAAGCTT
>WRCH01000125.1 GCA_009784115.1 Chitinispirillia bacterium | reverse complement strand
TTACGACGGCGCCTATGACGAACGATTTCACAACGTACTTTTCAACACATTGTCTAACCGCCGTAAAATCAAAGGGTTAAACGGTGAGTTCGCAGGAGTTCCCGATAAGCGTTTGAAAGCTATGATTGCAAACAAGAGTCTGCCTATACCGTCGCGTCCTTTAAAGGTCGAACAGAGCAACTCCGCGATACTTTACAATGAAACTCTGTTTTTAAAACTCTACAGAAGGCTTGACGATGGGGTAAATCCTGAACTTGAGGTTTTGCGCTACTTTGGAGAGCGCGGTAATTTTAAAAATATCCCCCCGTACGCCGGTGTGATTGAGTACAACAGCGGTCAAAAAGAGCCGTTTACTATCGCTATGATGCAGGGTTTTGTAGAAAACAGCGGCAACGCCTGGGGCTATACGCTTGGCGTTGTGAGAAAGTACTTTGAGCGAATCCTCTCCGCTAAAGGGAGTCTGCCCAAGATACCCGGCAGTTATCCGGTGCTTATGGATACAAATATGAACGCTCTTCCCGCTTTTTTCAGAGATTTTAACGGGGAGCTTTTTTTAGAGATGGTAACGCTTCTTGGCAAGCGCACCGCGCAGATGCACATTGATCTCGCTTCAGCCGACGTCAATAATATTGGGTTTAGCCCGGAGCCCTTCTCTCAGCTATATCAGCGCTCGCTGTATCAATCGATGCAGGGGCTCGCTCAAAAAGCTATGAGAACGCTTGAAAAAGAGCTTAAAAAAATGGAGCCTGACGTTAAAAGCGAGGCGCAAAGCGTGCTGGCTGTTGAAAAAGAGCTGTTAGAGCGCATGAGGCGCATTGTAGCTAAAAAAATCACCACCTTAAAAATCCGCGTGCATGGGGATTATCATCTCGGGCAGGTGCTTTTTACCGGTAAAGATTTTGTGATAATGGATTTTGAGGGCGAACCCGCGCGCTCTTTAAGCGAGCGTAAGCTAAAAAAATCACCGTTTCTTGATATCGCGGGTATGATTCGCTCTTTCCACTACGTATGTTACGGAGCTCTCACTCTTGAGTCGGTTTTCAGGGATGAGGACAGAGAGCTTTTGAACTCATGGATCGACCCGTGGTATCACTATACAAGCGGGCTCTTTTTGAGGGCGTATCTTGACGAGGCTAAAGACGCCGAATTTATCCCTCAAAGCACTCAGGAGATAGATATACTGTTAAGAGCGTTCCTGCTCGAAAAGGCGGTCTATGAGCTTGGCTACGAGCTCAATAACAGGCCCGATTGGGTGATAATTCCGCTCTTGGGGATTAAGAGTCTGCTTGATGAGGAGTGAGGCGCTGCACCTGCCTCACCTCTCTCTGCAGAGCAACTCTGCGGCTTCCACGCGTCGGACTACCGCGCACACAGGGATCCCAGCACTCCTGCACACAACGCGTCACACATACAACGCGACACACACACAACGCGACGGGTTGAAACCCGCCGCTACACTCTTAGCTCCCCTAAAGGGGCGCTGGAATCGGAATTAACCCACTTAAAGCAACGAAGCGTCAAAATAATTAATATAAGTATAATTTGCGCTGAATTATCCTTGCTAAATATTATTTTTGGGGAGCGGAGTTGTGTAATTTTTGAACACGTTCAGAACGCGTACGAAATAAACGCAACTCCATCCCCACCCCAAGATAGATCGGGTATGGGAGAAAGAGACGCGAAGCCTCGCGTCTTTACGGAGAGGGTTTTGGTTAGGTGATTTTGTCTGGCTCTTCGCTGCTTTGAGCGGGTAACTGTCAATATTTCGTTCAGTACTATTTGAATATTTAAGCAATGACAATACCTTTTAAAATAAATAAAAATCAAAAAATCAGTTGCGAAAAATAAAAAATTCACTTATTTTATCTATTGAGTTATACCTCTCATCTCTTTCAATTTCCAATTTCTCAATTTTTTCCATTTTCTCATAGAACAAAAATCGTGTTGGATTTTTCGTTTTGTGATTATTAATAGAAATCCCAAAAGCATTTCCATTAAGTAAAAAGACTAAGAAACGTTTATGGAAACTTATAACGGCAGAAAATATGTAGAGATTGATGTAACCCATAAAAAATTTAACCAATTTGCATATTACGATGTCATTTTTAAAATTGGAGATACCCTTTGGAAAGGAAAACTGAATATAGGAATTCACGAAAATGGTATAAGCGAAGTGTATACGTTTACTGAATTCAATAAAATAAAAATAGAAGAAGTGGAGCCACCCATTTGGGCGCCTAAGTCGCAGACCACACTACAGAGGAGCAGTCTGGCAAAGGTTAACGACCTCACTTCTTCTGCAACTTAAAATATAACCGATTTATTTGAAAAAGTCAACATAATATTTGAATATAAAGTATCAGCAATCTACATACCGTACACTTATCAATGAAAAGAGAACTATAATGCAAATCGGCTCGTTATACAAAGGCAGCGGCCTATGTTCATTCACAGTCTGGGCGCCTCTGCGCTCTGCAGTTGAGCTTCTTATTATGGATGATCACTCAAACCGCATCGTTCCAATGGAGCGCGATGATATGGGATACTGGAGCGCCGATAACGTACAGGCGCAGCCGGGGACTCTATACATGTATAAACTTGACGGCGATATTGAGCGGCCCGACCCCGCCTCCCGCTTTCAGCCCAAAGGGGTGCATGGGCCGTCCTGCGTTGTTGATCACTGCGAATTTATTTGGAACGATTCCCGTTGGAAAGGTATTGAGCTTAGGGATATGGTGATCTACGAGCTTCATGTCGGAACATTTACAAAAGATAGTACTTTCACAGCTATCATAGAAAAACTTGATTACTTGAAGGAACTGGGGATAACCGCTATAGAAATCATGCCTGTATCACAGTTCCCCGGAAGCCGCAATTGGGGGTATGACGGCGCTTATCCATTTGCTGTCCAAAACAGTTACGGCGGCCCTGATGGATTAAAATTGCTTGTTGATGAATGTCATAAAAAAGGGCTTGCTGCGGTGATGGACGTCGTGTATAACCATCTTGGGCCTGAGGGTACTTATCTTCGCGATTTCGGGCCTTATTTTACAGAAGAATACGGTACGCCTTGGGGCAGCGCGGTCAATTTTGACGAAGCGTACTGCGAGGGGGTCAGAAATTACTTTATTAAAAACGCGCTCTCATGGTTTGATGATTATCATATTGACTGCCTGCGGCTTGACGCTATCCACGGTATTTATGATTTCGGCGCGCTCCATATTTTAGAAGAGATGGCCCAAAAAACGCGGGAACTGTCGCTGAATAACGATAAAAAATATCTGTTGATCGCCGAAAGCGATCTCAATGATGTGCGCATTGTCTCTCCAATTGATAAAAACGGTTATGGTCTTGACGCCCAGTGGAGCGACGATTTTCATCACTCTGTCCACACATTACTGACAGATGAAAAAAGCGGTTATTATGAGGATTTTGGCTCAATGAGTGATCTCTGCAAAGCGTATAACGCCGGATTTGTTTACTCAAGAAGATACTCAAAATACCGCAAACGTTTTCACGGTAATTCATCCGCGCTATTATCTCCGGCACAGTTTGTAGTCTACAGCCAAAATCACGATCAAACAGGAAACAGAATGCTTGGCGAGAGGCTTAGCGGGCTTGTATCATTCGACGCTCTTAAACTTGCGGCGTCAGCGGTAATATTGTCGCCGTATGTTCCGATGATCTTTATGGGAGAGGAGTTCGCCGCGCAAACACCGTTTCAATATTTCATAAGTCATACAGATGAAAATTTAGTGAGGCTTGTGAGGGAGGGGAGGGCAAGAGAGTTTAAGGCTTTCGGATGGCAGGGCGATCCGCCCGATCCGCAGTCTGCCGAAACTTTCAATAACTGCAAACTTGACTGGGAGAGCGCTTTTACCGGTCAGCACGGGCAGATGCTTGAGTTTTACAGGGAGCTGTTGCTTTTGCGCAAAATTCATCCCGCGTTAAACGGCGTGGAAACTCACCGCCACGCGCAAGAGCTGTTTGGTGATAATCAAAGCAAAACGCTGCTTTTACGAAGATGGGTCGGCGATAATAAAAATGAGATATTAGTTATTATGAATTTTAACCGTGACAAACCGGTTTCATTTACAGGTGAGGATATCGGACTCACGAATAATTCCGGTGCGTCAAAGAGAGCTGTGAGGCTTGCTGACTCACAGGATAATCGGTGGGGCAGTGGTAAAGTAATGCCCGAGGAGATCACGCCCGCAACGTTCGGCTTGTTGATGCCGTTATCAATGACCGCGTACGAGTTGGCTTAGTGTTATACTATACCGCTTCACGGCACGAGTTTACACTGTACCGCTAAGCAACCTCACGGCCCTGCGTGCAGTTGCGTGCGGTGCGGTGTAAACTCGTGCCGTGTACCAATATAATTGGTTACGCCCGTGTTGGGGCGCATAAATTAATTTAAGATAATGCGGCAGTTATTAATTTGTGATTTTTGATCAATTAAAAAACAGGAGCAGGGCGGTAGAGAGATGGCCTCGCAGTTTAGACAGTATATTATTGATTGCTATGAGCCTCTGCGCGGCAAACCGTTAAAAGGTGAAAAACCGCGCAGTATGCCCATCCAAATAGATGATCAGGATGATAACGACTCCTTTACCAATTTCTGCAACATTTTTTGTACGGTAGAATCCGCAAAAAGCATAAAAATTGAGCTGAGCGGGAATATCCCTATCACAAAATCTATGGCTGAGCTCGCTCTTATTTATAAAGGATACGCCGACACGAACCGCGGAAAACTCTCCATAAGAATAACGCTTGATCAAATAGCGGTTTTAGGCGACCTCGCGCAGCAGATCAGAAAAACCGCGCTAATGGGCTCTCTTGTCAATAATCCCCAGTGGTACAGGATTTCAGCGCGTACGGCGAGTTCGCTTATGCGGTTTTACAGGGTAGTTGAGGAGTTTTTACTGTATTAGTTCGCCTAAATAATTGAGGTATCCTCTTGCCCGCGGGGTTCCCATTGCGTTTAGTGTGGTTTTTGCGTTTCTTAGTACTACCTTGTTGTCGCTTAGAAGACAGGCGCCGGCGGCGTCTTCTACTTTCGCGCTTTGGAATTTTACCTGCGCTATAACCCACAGGGCTGAGGCTTTAAAGAGCGGTTCCGAGTCGTTGGTTAACATGCCCAAAAGATCATCTTCAATATCTGTATGTCCAAGTTTATAAAGCGCTTTCAATACATTGCCGCGGATGCGGTTATTGGGCTCTTTGCGGTAACGGAGCAAAATAGGTACGGAGCGCTGAAAACGCAGGCTCTCAAGCGCCTCAACAGTGTTGGCCCGCACGCGCGCGTCGGGGTCGTTTAAAAGTGAGATCACCATCTGCTGATCATTTGACCCCATCATCTTACCCATAAGTTTTATCGCCGTAGCTTTTACTTTGGGATCTTTATCCTTTAGCAATTTTGTAAGAAACTCTTCCGCGCGGGGGTGGCGCTTTAAAATGCCAAGCATCTGCAGGGCGCTCAGTCTTCTTGCGTCATCGTTGCAGAAGAGGTCTTTACCTATTTCGTCGATGATTCTCGGGTCAAGAGTTTGCATTATAGTGGCAAGTTTTTGACGCATCTCGGCAGTAAGGTCGCTGAACTTTGTGAGGAGGCTCTCTTTTATGATAGCGCAGATAGCGTCGGTTGCGAGTTTTTTTATGACCTGATTACTGTTGCCGGTTGCGATAGGCATGAGCATGGAGACGTCTGCAACGGTGCCGGTTTTAGCGATAAAACGCATCGCGAGAAGGACGCCCTCTATTGTCTTTGGGGTTTTAATCTCAGCAAGCGCTGCTTCTCTGTTCATCTCTTATCTCTGCTCCCAGCCGTCTTTTTTAGCTGTGCGATCTGATCGCGCAATAGAGCCGCTCTTTCAAAATCGAGATTCCTGGCGGCTTCGTTCATCTCTTTTTCCAATTTCTCTATTTTAAATTTACTATTTCCTCCCTTGGAAAGGGAAGACTTTTTACCATAATCATCATATTTTTTTTCTGAGGCGCGCAGCGCCTCTTCTGCGGGCGGGCGCTCATAAGGGGTGAGGACGTTGTCGATACGCCGCGTGGTGCTTTGCGGGGTGATATCGTGCTCCTTGTTGTAAGCTAATTGTTTATCGCGCCGCCGTCCGCTCTCCTCAAGCGCTTTCTTTATTGAGTCTGTCATCGTATCGGCATAAAGGATAATACGCCCGTTGATATTTCTCGCCGCGCGTCCAGCGATCTGTACGATAGAACGCACGGAGCGCAAAAATCCCTCCTTGTCGGCGTCAAGTATTGTTACAAGCGTTACTTCCGGCAAGTCAAGCCCTTCTCTTAACAGGTTGATTCCTATTAGTATATCAAACTCGCCCTTGCGAAGATCTCTAAGTATATCGGTTCGTTCAATAGTATCGATTTCCGAGTGCAGGTATCTGACGCGGAAGTCAAGATTTTCAAGATATTGCGTCAGATCCTCAGCCATCTTTTTTGTTAGCGTAGTCACAAGCGCGCGCTCATTTTTTTCGGCGATGATTCTGAGTTCCCCGATAAGATCATCCACCTGATTGACAGCAGGGCGCACCTCTATGGGCGGGTCAACAAGATGGGTGGGGCGGATCACCTGTTCTACGATAAGTCCGCCGCTCTTTTGCAGCTCGTAGTCGCCTGGCGTTGCGGATACGTATACAATTTTATCCATAACGTTTTCAAACTCTGTAAATTTTAGCGGCCTGTTGTCAAGCGCGCAGGGGAGGCGGAACCCGTGTTCTACAAGGGTTTGCTTTCTCGCCTGGTCACCGTTAAACATCCCTGAAATTTGCGGCAGAGTGACGTGCGATTCGTCAATCACCGTTAAAAACGGCTGCTTGAAAAAATCAATGAG
>WRCH01000124.1 GCA_009784115.1 Chitinispirillia bacterium | reverse complement strand
TATGCTTGTACTGCCGGCAATAGCTCTTCTTTTGGCGTTTTTAGTTTACATTTCGGTAAATACCATGCTTACTCAGCGGCTCCTGTTCTTGCCTTTGGCAAAACTTACTGGTAGTGTACATGACGTCAATCATGACAGCGGCAAGATTTACGGTATGGAGCGTAAAGATGAGATCGGCGAGCTTGCGCGGGCGGCGTTAGACGCATGGAGCGATCTCAATTCCCAAACAATCGCCATAAAACAGCGCGACACTCTTTTACAGGCAGGAAATCAGGCGGCGGCGCTGCTGCTTGACGCGGATATGGAGAAGTTTGAGGACAGTTTATACCGCAGCATGGGTATTATGGCCAAGGCGGTAAACGCCGACAGGGTTTATATATTTAAAAATCACCTCCATGAGGGTGATCTTTGCACTACACAGCTGTATGAGTGGTCTGAGGGCGCTACTCCGCAGCAAGGCACCAAATATACTGTAAATGTCTCCTATAGTAAAACCATACCTGATTGGGGAGAAGCGTTGTCAAAAGGAGAGTGCGTCAACAGCATAATTCACGATATGTGGCCCCTTTCGCGTGAATTTATGGAAGCCACGCAGATAGTCTCTGTATTTATAGCGCCCATATTCGTTAAGGACGAATTTTGGGGATTTGTAGGATTTGACGACTGCGAAAATGAGAGGAAATTTACCGAAAACGAGGCGTCTATTCTGCGCAGCGCCTGTCTTTTAATCGGCGACGCCTTTTTACGCAATGATATAACTAAAAACCTGCAGGAAACGGCTGATAAGTTAGAGGAGCGCACGCGCAGTCTTGAACTTGAGACCACCATGCTCTCCACGCTTTTTGATTCGATCCCTGATCTTATTTTTGTTAAAGATCTAAGCTTGAGTTATTTGCAATGCAATAAAAGTTTTGCGGAGTATTTCGCATGCAGCAAAGAGGAGATGATCGGCAAAAGCGATACCGACGCGGACGGCGTCGCATTTTCCGATGAAGAAGCGAGAGAGTATAACGAGAGGGATCGCAAGGTCATAAATGAGCGCAAGACTATAGTGGTCGAGGAGTATGTTCCGCGTGCCGACGGGGTTAAACAGCTTTTTGAAACAATAAAAGCGCCGCTTGTTCTCAACGGCGAAGTGATAGGAATTCTCGGTATAGCGCGCGACATAACGCTGCGCAAAGAGATGGAAGAGGCGGTGCTCGGCGCTTCACGCTCAAAGTCTGCGTTTATGGCCAGTATGAGCCACGAAATCCGCACGCCTATGAACAGCATCATCGGATTCTCCGAACTCGCGCAGGACGACGACATCCCGGAAAAAACAAAAGACTATCTGCAGAAAATACAAAGCAACTCCGAGTGGCTCTTGCAAATTATAAACGACATTCTTGACATATCGAAAATTGAGTCAGGCAAGATGGTGCTTGAAAATATTCCTCTTGATCTGCACAGCATCTTTGCCTCCTGCCGAACGGTGATAATGCCCAAAGCGATAGAGAAAGGGCTTGTGATGCACTTTTACGCGGAGCCTTCCGTAGGCAAGAGGCTTTACGGCGATCCGACAAGGCTCCGTCAGGTACTTGTAAATCTTCTTTCAAACGCGGTGAAGTTTACAAATTCCGGTATGATAAAAATGCAGGCGTTTGTAAAGAGCGTTGCAGCGAACAGCATAACAATGTGCTTTGAGGTAAAAGACAGCGGCATAGGCATAACCCCCGAACAGATGGTAACAATTTTCGACCCTTTTATACAGGCTGAAACCGGCACTACACGCAAATACGGCGGCAGCGGACTTGGACTCTCAATCACAAAAAACATTGTTGAAATGATGGGCGGTGATCTTAGCGCAGAGAGTATACCCGGTGTAGGCACAAAATTTAGTTTTGAGATTAAGTTTGACGCTATAGATATCGCGGACGATGAAAAGTTAGAGGAGCTGATTGTATTTGACGACCTTGAAAAACCCACATTTGTAGGAGAAATTTTACTTTGCGAAGATAACGCCATGAATCAGCAGGTTGTCCGCGAGCATCTCGCGCGGGTGGGTCTTAAAACCGTTGTCGCGGAGAACGGCGAAGAGGGCGTTTGTATTGTTAAAAACCGGGTGCTTAGCGGCGGCAAAGAGTTTGATCTGATTTTTATGGATATACACATGCCTGTGATGGACGGTTTGGAGGCCGCGTTTAAAATCTCCGCACTCAATATAAAAACCCCTATTGTCGCTTTAACCGCTAACATTATGTCAAACGATTTGGAGCTTTACAAAACTAACGGAATGTCGGGCTACTTGGGCAAACCGTTTACATCAAAGGAGCTGTGGAAGTGTTTGGCAAAATATATTCCTGTCGCAAGTTTATCTGAGGCGGATGCAAACCAATTGCACAAGGAAGATGAAAAGCTGTTGAGACGGCTCAGGGTTAATTTTGTGAGAGATAATGAAAATACTTATGACAAAATTATTAATGCCGTTGGAGCCGGCGACATGGTATTAGCGTACAGGCTTGCGCATACATTAAAGAGTAACGCTGCGCAGCTTGGCAAAAAACAGCTGCAGTATGCGGCCGAGGCAGTAGAAACCATGTTGTCGGAAGGGAAAAATCTTCTTACAGAAGAACAGACAGAAAGTCTTAAAAAAGAGTTGAAATCGGTTCTTGATGAACTGGCTCCGTTTATTGCAAAGGCCGCGCCTGTAAAAAAACTGGAGAGCGTTGACAAAGAAAAGGCGCTCGCGCTGATTGAAAAATTAGAACCTTTAATAATAAACAGCGACACCGCAAGTTTGAAGTTTTTAGATGAGCTTTACGCAGTATTTGGAGATGGAAAATTTGCGCGTCAGATAGAAGATTTTGAATTTAAACTCGCAGCGGCAACGCTTGAAATTTTAAAAAGGAAATTGGCGGCTCAATGAATGAAACAAAGAGAAACAGCGTACTTATAGTAGATGATGACAGATCGAATATTATCACTTTAACGCACATAATAGTGTCTTTGGATTATACCGTTCACGTTGCGAAAAATGGACGTGACGCTGTAGAGACGGCTATGAAGTGCAGACCCGATGTGATAATTCTTGATATTATAATGCCGGATATGGACGGATACGAAGTGCTTGCCCTGCTTAAAGGTGAGGAACAAACGCGCGCGATTCCCGTTGTGTTTATCTCCGGACTTGGAAAAACCGAAGATGAAGAGAAAGGTCTTTTGCTTGGAGCCTCCGATTACATAAGTAAACCGTTCAGCCCAACGGTTGTCAAGCTGAGAATTCAAAATCAAATTCAGATAATTAATCAGATGGATATGATAAGAAATTTAAGCATGATAGACTCTTTAACTGGTATCCCAAACAGGCGTAATTTTGACTATCGTTTAACTTTAGAGTGGAATCACGCAATAAGAAATAAAACGCCCTTAAGTATTCTTCTGATTGATTTAGACAGGTTCAAAGTCTATAACGATACTTACGGGCATTTACAGGGTGACATAGCGTTAAAAACAACGGCGGAGGTTATTACCGGCTCTTTTAAGCGCTCAATTGACTTTGCCGCGCGGTGGGGCGGGGAGGAGTTTGCCGTACTTTTACCCAATACCGATTCAGAGAGCGCTCATGAGATTGCCGAGCTCATACGCGAAAACATTGAGTTCGCCTGCGTTCCCTGTACAGACTGCGCTGCCGCAAAAATAACCACCAGTATCGGCCTGAACACCGTTATTCCAACATTGAACCACTCCGTTGACAATTTTATAAAAGAGGCTGACGAAGCGCTTTACAGTGCGAAAAAAACCGGTAAAAATAAAGTTTGTAAATATAACCAGCATCAATAAGGAGAAGTTAGAATGAAAAAATTTATCTGTTCGGTATGCGGCTATGTTCATGAAGGCGGCAGCGCTCCGGCAAGCTGCCCCCAGTGCAAAGTTCCCGCCGAAAAATTTAATGAGCGCTCAGACGACAGTTTGGCCTTTGCCGATGAGCACAAAATCGGCATCGCTAAAGGTGTAGACCCTGAAATAGTTGAGGGGCTTCGTCAAAACTTTATGGGTGAATGCACCGAAGTGGGCATGTATCTCGCAATGAGCCGTCAGGCGGACAGAGAGGGTTATCCCGAAGTTGCGGAAGCCTACAAAAGAATCGCGTTTGAAGAAGCGGAACACGCCGCAAAGTTTGCGGAACTTCTCGGAGAAGTTGTTGATGTGTCAACCAAGAAAAATCTTGAGATGCGCGTTATGGCCGAACACGGTGCAACTCAGGGCAAAAAAGACCTCGCGACAAAAGCAAAGCTGCTCAACTTTGACGCCATCCACGACACTGTACACGAAATGTGCAAAGACGAAGCGCGCCACGGTATGGCGTTTCAGGGTTTGCTCAAAAGGTATTTTTAATTTTATTGCAGATGATTAGTTGAGGACGATTTTGTATATAGAGAGGGGGGTATTATACCCCCCTTTTGATTTTATCTGCCTATTGCAAATCTCTTATAATCCTTATTGAGTCCATCCCACGACGCAAACCGATCTTTTGTTCCCGGTGTAACTGTTGAATCGTAAGGCGCCTCTCTTTTAGTATTCCACTTTCCGCTCTGATCGCGCCACTGTGCGGTTTGACGGACGCGGCGTTCTCTTGTAATAGATTGCATGGCTACACTGCCCAAAAGATCCCACGTTCCGAATGTGTGAAATTCCCAGTCCTCTTTTGAGTCTTCGCTTGTGTCGCCCTTTTTGCCTTCCATAATGAAAAGCGTCCCGTCGGCTCTCTTATGGATCTCTGTTCTCTCTACAACCTTAAATCTTCTATCCGCGGACTCTTTTTCCATGATCCATCTGCCAACAAACAGCGGGCGCAGGGAGTCGGCAAGCGCCTGCTTCATAACGAGAGTGTCAACATCAAGCGCAAACGCCTCAAGCCTGTTTCTAGCCCAAAGCACCTGGTTAGTTTTCATGAGAGAATCTACAACCACAGCGCCTTTTTCAGCCTCTTTCAGATGTAAACCTTTAAGGCCTGCCATTTTCTCGGCGGCGGCGGCTCTCAAGGAATCCATAAACGGGCCGCTGTTTTCAAGAAGCTCAGACATTTCAGCGTCAAACGCTCTGAGCGCTGTTGTGAGTGAATCCTGATACGTCCTGAAGATAGAGCTATTGCCTGTTTTTTTAGCGGTTTCCATCTGAAAGAGGTACATTTTGAGAGTAGACATCTTTCTTTCAGGGACGCCTCTTTGAGAGAGTTCCTCTATTTTTGCCTTACCCTCTTCGATAGATACTTTGTTGCCGCATCCTGTCACGGCAAAGATGGTCAGCGCGGCCGCGGCTGCGAAAAGCACTTTTTTCATTACACGTCTCCCTGTAAAATGTTATATGAATTGGTTATTTGATGATCACAATATAAATACATTATAACAAATGACAGAGATAAATGGTATAAAAAATATTTCATTTTTGAAATTCGATTTTGTGCAGCAATTACCAATACTGTGATTTACCTGATTCTAAAATGTTCAGTGCCGCTAAGCAGTACATTGAACGGATGCCGCGGCGATCTCTGACCCCGCGTCAACCTGCTCAATAAATTCGCTGATGGTCATATCATCCGCGTGAGAATGCGAATTGTACTCTTTCATGAATATTGACAGATACTCCTTAGCGGGATCTTGCGGATTAAAGGGGATACAGCACTGCTGGTCTATTATGGCGCTGAAAACACTTCGCAGACTGACGGCGGAAAAATCTCTTGCCGGTACGTACTGTTTTGTTTTGTGCGTTTGATGGAGAAAATTTTCCTGGACAAGCCAATTGAGAATCCAAGCGGCTTGAGCGTTGGTGATGTCATATTTTTCACAGAAATAATCTAAATTCGGCGGCGGCTGTTTTTTCATGAACGCCGCGGCACAGTCTATTACAATGCGGAGCGTTATATAATTTCTATGATCTCCCACGCGTCTATCCCATCTGCGTGATGATCTCAAAAGCGGTTTGAAACTTTGATGAACATAAGCGACCTGTGCACCCAGCAAAAACAAGAGTGCGGTAAAGTAAAGCGAAATCAAAAAGAAAGGCAGAAATCCAACCGCGCCGTATATGGTGTGTGTTTGCGCGGAGAAATGTACATAGTATCCAAAGAGTCTGCGTTCTAATTCAAAAAGCAGGCTTGCTACAATTCCTCCAAGTAAAGCGGATCTGATTTTTACCTTTGTATTTGGAATGAACTTGAACATAAGAATAAAAGCTAAAACAGTAAGCGCGAAAGGCAAGATGCGTAAAATAAAAATATCTTGAAGAACAATCCCAAAAATACCGCTGTGACGAAGCTGAAAGGAGGCGAAAAACAGAAATGGGCCGTATACAATTATCATTGTAAATGTGCGCAGACGGGTGAAAAAAGAGCGCGCGCGTTCTACTTTCCAAATGGCATTCATAGACTGTTCCATAGTGTTAAACAGGCTCATTGTCATTATAATGAGAACGCCAATACCAATTCCCCGCAGATTTTGGGCGTTAATAAAAAATGTGATAATATGCTCCATTATATCCGGCGGAGCAAATGGAAGAAAGATAGATATCACACTCTCGACATGTTCGGGGTGAACATCGGTAATGCTTGCAAACATCAATGCCGCGGTGGTAATAAGAGGTATAAGAGTGATAAGCAGTATAAACGCCAAACCCGAAGCGCGGCTTGTACAATGGTTGCGTTTGTATTCGGAAAACAAAATTCGTAAAAAAACGGCAGTTCTTACTATTATATACAGCGGTTTATTTTTGCTCCTGCATGCCTTTTCAACCGCTAAACTCGGATCGGAGAAGATATCCTTTAATATTTTTAATTTCATTTTTTAGCAGTAGTGTCCGGTTAATTTAACATATTAAAAAAGGGGTCGCAACATCTATATTGTTTGTATTACACTACCACATGTTTTACAACAATAAAAGGTGAAACGCCCCCATGAGAAAAAGTAC
>WRCH01000123.1 GCA_009784115.1 Chitinispirillia bacterium | reverse complement strand
CCCCGCAAGCGCGAGCGATTCTTTGGATATTGGATTTGTAACCACGCCCGCCGCTTTTTTATCCATCACAAGAGAGATAGCCTCTGCAATATAGCGGTAAGCCGCTTTCCCGCACTGCGCCTGCGGGATACCGAAAGTAAACTGCGAAGTGGTAATCTCGCCCATATCAAGTACATTTATCACCGCGGAATTGTCGTCCTTGACGTCCTTAATGTCCTTAATAATTTTAAAAACAGGAGAAAATCCCCCAAGCTCCGCCGCTTTTTGCAAAACTTCAAGATCACCCGCAACAACAACATGAAAGGGCCGCTTCTCTGAATTACAAAGCGCATTAACGGCAATTTGAGGCCCTATACCCGCCGGGTCTCCCATAGTCAGAATAAATATTGGATTCATAGGTTTCTTTGCAAGAAGGTTAATACTATTCGTTTTTATCTAATAAAAAAGCTAAACTATTCTTTACCCGCTACCGATAAAAATAAATATGGACACACTCAAAAGGAATATGATTGGGGTTGATCTTTGTGACGGATTGTTGTTTTTTGGAAAATTTTGTCAACCCCGCCCCGTTTAGGTCCCCGTTTAAAAAGGGTATTTTTGTTTATGGCGTAATACTATAGTATATTTATCAGGATGAATACTATAAACATCCCCTCAAAATGTTCGGTACTGATTGTTTGCGGCGACGAGGCGCTTTGCGAGATTTTGAAATCCGCGCTTGCGCAGCGTATGAGTATTACCGTTTGCGCAAGCGTCAATAATGCGTTTACGCTTATTGAGTCGAATAATTTTGATCTGATTATAGTTGACCTGCTCCTATCGGACGGCAGCGGAATCGACGTACTCACATTTGCCAAGCGGCGCGACGAATTTGCCGAAGTTCTCATAATCGCGGGAAACGCAACTCTTGAGAGCGCCACCGCGGCGATAAATCTTGGTGCGGCTTCGTATCTTGTAAAACCGTTTCCAATGTCCGATTTTCTCGCAAGTATTGACAAGATGATAGCGTCGCGCATTTTTCATCTAAAAAGTTTAAGCATAATGAGGCAGGCCGATCTTATGGCTCCCGTTGTAAAGGGGCATATAAATGATATCACCTCTCTTTACTACTTCACAAACAAGCTCATGCTCTCGCTTGAAATAGCGGAGGTGATGCGCATAACGCTTGAAGAGGTTAATTCGAGGATAGGCTCAGGGTTCTCTTCCGTTGGGGTGAAACTTCTCAATTACAGTGAGATCTATTCCATGCCCGCGGCAGGGGAGCTTGATGAGAAAAGCTTGATGCCATTTTTTGCCGAGTACCGCAGCCGCGCTTTTCCGTATTTTCATAAAGAGAAATTTAATGATGACAGCATTACGCTATATACCTACAAAGGACGCCGCGGAGAAGCCGTTAATTTCTCCGACCTGAAATGTATCAGCTATCCCCTTGTAGTTATTGGCAAAACAGTAGGAAGTATGTCGGTGTGGATTTCGCCCGATAAGGAGATAGAGCAGAGTGTCAACCAGTATCTCCATATTCTCACCTCTGTCATATCGCCTGTAATAGAGCACGTTTATTTAGATTTACAGATGCGTTTTCAGTCAAAAACCGATAACCTCACTGGTATCGCCAACCACCGCCAATTTTTTGAAGCTCTTGATCGGGAGATAGCGAGAGCCAGTCGCAAGAGAAGTTCTTTTGCACTTGTGCTGATTGATATTGACAATTTCAAATCAATAAACGATACTTACGGCCATCAGATTGGAGACGGGGTAATTATAGATCTCGCAAAACGCCTGACCGCAAATATCCGCACCGGCGACGCGGCGGCCCGCTACGGCGGGGAGGAGTTTGGTCTCATATTGCCGGATACAGATGAAGTTGGCGCGATGACTCTCACAGACAGGATTTGTAAGGATGTAGCTGCCGCCGCTTTTGTAACTCCAAAAACGAAGTTAAAATATACTGCAAGTTTTGGACTTGCGGTATATGACGGCAATAATCCGATAAGTAAAGACGCGCTGATCGAAAAAACGGACAAGGCGCTTTACAAATCTAAACGTGATGGTAAAAACCGTGTCACGGTAAGTGATTTATGAAAATAAATCATAGCAGGGAGTTTTATTTCTCATGAGCATACAGGATATCCCCCGTCTCTTAATTGTCAGCGGTGACGATACGTTTACAATGGAGCTTTTAAAGGACAGGTATCTGAGCCGCATTGGTAAAGAGCGCGGCGAATATGTTTTAGAGGTGTTTGATTCGCTCAATGAGAAGTTAGCTGATTTTACTCAGCGGATGATGACGGTTTCGCTCTTTTCGGAAATACGCGTTTTTTGTCTGCTTCACGCTCAATCACTGTCGGAGAGTGACCTTGCCGAACTCGACAGCGTTCTTGATTATGAGATTCCCGATGTGTATCTGTTAATAGGCGCGCAGGTAGAAAAGAGAAGCGGCGCCGAAACAAAAATCACAAAAAAACTCCAATTAAAAAAACGCGGCTCAGCTCCCGGGGTTGTTGTACAGGACTGTTCAAAACCCTACGATAATAAACTTGCGGAGTGGATTACCGGGAAAACTCCGGTAATGTTTAACCGTCAAATAGATAGAGACGCCGCGCAGCTTCTTGCGGAACTTGTTGAGTTTGATCTTCTTTACTCTGAATTGCAGAAGATTGATATCAGCCTCGGCCCCGGCGCGCGTATCGACAAACGGACAGTTGAAAAAGTCACAGGCGCTACAAGAACCATGAGCGTCTATGAGCTTGCCGCGGCGCTTGGAGAAAAAGATCTGCCCGAAGCGCTATGTGTCGTTGATTCGCTTTTCTCAGGCAGTTTTTCTGTTTCGTTTGCCGTCTCGGCGATATACCGCCATTTTTGGTCTTTATTTAAAATCAAAAATTATATAGAAAAAAATCCAAATCAGCTCAGGGAGTATAACAGGGGAGGATTTGGAGAAAATTCACCTCAGTCAAAAGCCGCTTTTGAGATAGGCAAAGCGTGCGGGTTACTTACTGATAGCGAAGCTAAGAAAGTATTCCCCGTTATCATAAAGTCCGGAGTTGTAGTTCAATCTCAAAATTTTACTATGGCGGGGCTTAGGGCAGTACTAAAGATGCTTCAGCAGTTTGACGTAGATGTGAAAAGGGGAAAAATCGAAGGCTCCGATCGTACTTTGCAGATGCTATGTTATAAAATTGTGCGCGTTAATGAGTGCGAAAAAGCGGGAGTTTTAGCATGAGATACTTTTGCAGGGTAGAGTATGACGGAACGCGTTTCGGCGGCTGGCAGTATCAGCCCAACAGCGTGAGCGTTCAGCAGATACTTGAAGAGACGCTCTCTGTGGTGATGCGCGCTCCATGTACAGTTACCGCCGCGGGGCGAACCGACGCGGGAGTACACGCGAGAGGTCAGGGGATTCATTTTGACGTTTGCGAAGAGATCAATACTGCCGCTGCGGAGTCATCACTCAACGGGCTTTTGCCGCCTGACATTGCGGTTTACGGGTTGAGAAGTGTGAGAGATGATTTTCACGCGAGATACAGCGCGGTGTCAAGAAAATACAAATACTGCATCTCGCAGAAGAAAAGTCCTCTATTGCAAAAAAGAGTATGGCCTGTGTTTTACAAGATAGATTGGGACAGAGTGGAGCGTGAGATAAAAAGTTTGATGGGGATTCATGACTTCACAACGTTTTGTTCAAGCAATACCGATTGTAAAAGCATGGAGTGTAATATTTCGTCAGCCTCATTATCCTGCAATGAAAACGATGTAAAAATTTTTACGATAGAGGCGAACCGGTTTATCTACAAGATGATCCGCTCGCTTGCAGGTACGCTTGTTGACATCGGCAGAGGATACATAACCGACTCAATGCAGGCGATAATAGACGCAA
The DNA here is from genome assembly GCA_009784115.1 of Chitinispirillia bacterium. Taxonomy (GTDB): domain Bacteria; phylum Fibrobacterota; class Chitinivibrionia; order Chitinivibrionales; family Chitinispirillaceae; genus WRCH01. The sequence continues at coordinate 3,307 of WRCH01000123.1, read as the reverse complement.
AAGACAGAAACAGAGCCGGCGCTACGGCTCCCGCCTGCGGCCTAACGCTTGAATGGGTTAGTTATCCGCCGGAGGATTCTCTATGAAAGAAAACAAATCCGCGCATATAAAGGGGTTGCTCTTACTTGTTCTTGGGATGGCGGGCGGATTTTTTCTTGGCGGAGAGATAATACGCCGTCTCTACACTAATGAGATTTTAAACATTGTCAACCTGCATTCAAAAACACAAAAAACAGGCGGATGCCTGATTGACGACTCGCGCTCTAACGCAATTGTAAAGGCTACCGCTAAAGTCGCTCCCGGTGTTGTCGGCATTGTGGTAACTCAGATTCAAAGGGTGCGCCGCCCCCATCATGGAGATGATTTTTTCAGTTTCTTTTTTGGAGGCCCAAGACCTCCAAGTTACCGTAAAGTTGAGAGTATCGGCTCCGGATTTGTTATAAGTAAAGACGGTATGATTATTACAAACTATCACGTTGTTCAAAATGCCGCGCAGCTCTTTGTCAACTTCCCCGATGGCCGCAGAATAGAGGGTAAGATAGTTGGGTTAGACGAAAAAAGCGATATCGCGGTAATCTCGGTGCAGGGTGAAAATTTCAGGCCGGTGCAGTTCGGCAACAGCGATCAGTGTCTTATCGGCGAATGGAGTATCGCGATAGGCAACCCATTTCTTAATTTTATTAACAACGCCCACCCGACAGTCACGGTGGGTGTTATAAGCGCTCTTAACCGTAACTTCGCTCCCTCCGAGGGGGTTTACTATCAGGGCATGATTCAGACCGACGCGGCTATAAACCCGGGCAACTCCGGGGGGCCGCTTGTCAACGCCCTTGGAGAAGTAATCGGTATAAACGCGTTTATATATACCGGAAGCTCCGACAATAAAGGTTCTGTGGGAATGGGTTTTGCCATCCCGATAAACAGAGCAAGGCGTGTAGCCGATGAACTTATAGCTCACGGCAGCAGACGTCAGGTGTGGACAGGTATATCTGTAAAAAACCTCAACCGCTCCATAGCGCAGACATTAAATTATGACGGCGTAGAGGGGGTAGTTGCAGTAAGCGTACAATCCGGGAGTCCCGGTGAAGAGGCCGGGTTAAAACCGGGAGACATAATACGAAAGATGGGCGGCAGAATAATTCATTCGCATGAAGATATCGACGGATTTTTTTTAGATTATTTTGTGGATGACAGTGTGGATATTCATCTGATCCGCGCAGGAAAAACAGAGCGGCTTTTGCTGGTATTAAAAGAGTTTCCCTTGCGGGGCTGATTGTGATTACAGGAATGCGTGATTTATCATTAACAAATAAATAGATACCTGAATAAAGAAAGGGCTCTCTCGGATGGCTGTTTTACTTAAAGAAAAAAGGTTTGGTACATTAGTGCTTGTTGTGCTTATCGGGATCATTATCGGCGCGTTTCTTAACGCTCTTGTGCAGCAGATACCCGGAGGCGATAATGTGTTTAAGACGTTCTTCACATATTCGATACCTTTTGGAGTAGGCGGCTTTGCGGAAGGCAACCCCAATCCTGTAATCATTGATCTTAACGCGATAAAGTTTCAGTTTGGGTTTCATATGAAATTCAGCCTGCTTTCTATTTTGGGGATCATCCTAAGCCTTTATTTTTTCCGTTGGTATAAATAATTATTAACCCGCCGGCAAAGTCTTGCGCTGTACCGTCTGAAGACCTTACGGCTGTAGTGCAGTCGGAGGGCGGTGCAGTGCAAGACTTTGCCGGCGCCTCAATACCAAAATGAAACGAGGGCAGATTGAGTTTTGATGGAATAAGGAAAAATATCATAACAGCCGCGGCTTTTGTCATAATAGCATTGACGCTTGGCGGCTGTTCTCCATCTGTGCGCTACACCCGTGAGCAGCAGCCTCAATCCTCTGCGGCCGGTTCCTCACAGTCAACTCAGTCAACACGAACAGGGCCTCAGCAGCCATCCGCTCAACTGCCAAGACCAGGGTCAAGAGCTTCACAAAATAAACTTGTGCAGGCGGCGGAGTCGTATCTTGGAACTCCGTACAAATACGGCGGGATGAGCAGGGCCGGCGTAGACTGCTCAGGCTACACAGTTCTTGTTTACCGCGAAGTATACGGCGTAAACTTGCCGCGCACAAGCGCTAAAATGTGGAAAAAAGGCAGGCCGCTATCGGTTAGCGCCGCCCGTCCCGGTGATCTCTGTTTTTTCAGGATGCGCGGAAAAAAGGGTAAGATCGATCACGTTGGTATTTACATGGGTAATAATAGATTCATCCACGCCTCAACCTCAAGCGGCGTAATGTACAATAATCTTAAGGATGATTATTACAGCAAACGCTTCGCAGGCATCCGAAGGATGCTTTAACTGTGAATGCGGGTACGCTTGGTTATGCGGTACTTGTTAGCCGGCACTGCGAAATACGCGGTACGATGTTCATTAACAAAAAAAGCGGGCATATCTGCCCGCCTCTCAGCTTTTAACAATCAACAAAAATTACGATTTCGCAGATGCCTTAAGGCACTTCATGCAGATTTTAATTCTCTTTGATGTTCCGTTTACCACTGCTTTGATTGTACGCAGATTCGGGTAAAAAATTCTCTTGCTCACATTGTGCGCGTGTGAAACGGTGTTGCCTGATTGCGGATGCTTGCCGCAAAGTTCACAAGTTTTAGACATATATTCCTCCAATATTAATTAGTTTCCAAAATAAGATAGCTATAGAATATAGGTATTGCCAAAATTGGAGTCAAAATTTTTTTGCGGCAAAATTTTGTTTAATTTAAAATGCAATTTAATTTTTACTTTTTTTCTCGCTTTATACCGTTATGCTGTTATATTTTACCTTTATGATGCGATATTTGTATTTCTGATTCTTAGATGAGCATCTAAACCTATATAATAGACTTCGGGAGCCTCTGCTATGATAGAAACGGTCGTAAAAGAAGTTTTGACCCAAAACTCAGGAACAACCTGTTCCCAAATTGGAGCATAGAATTTGTAGAAAACCCTCATAAACCTTAAATTGTAAGCCGAAAAACCAGCCATTTCAGGAAACTCCTCTCTCAAATCCCTGCTCAACTGCTCTATGAACCCGCTGCCCCACTTGGACGCCTCCTGTTTTTCGATAATCTGCCTGCCCAAGTCATGGTAAAGCATTATCATCTGACTGTTAACCGAAAGAGCAGCCTTCACCTGTTTGTTGTCCTTGATGTCCTTTTTGTCCTTAAAAATTTCCCGCGACCGGCTTATGCCGGAAAGTTAAAGTCAAAACAACCCCCTATGCCGCAAAAAAACGCGGCTTAGGGGGGCGGCTTG
>WRCH01000122.1 GCA_009784115.1 Chitinispirillia bacterium | reverse complement strand
GGATTTTTGAATTGAATGTCTTTTGTAAATATCCTCAATAAATATGACGGGTTTGATGCCAATGCGTATTGCGCTTCTGTAACACCGCGTCAGGTTGAAAGAGCTGTCAGCAAAAACAGGCTTGACGAATACGATTATCTCGCGCTCCTCTCTCCGATTGCTCAAAGCTATCTTGAGGAGATGGCGGCAAAATCACAGGAACTGACAAAAAAGCATTTCGGCAACGTGATATTTCTATTTACACCGCTTTACATATCAAATATATGTGATAATCTATGCCCCTACTGCACATTCGCTCATCAAAATAAAATAACAAGGCTGCATCTTGGGCTTGACGAGATAAGGCATGAAGCTGAAAATATCAGCAATACCGGACTGCGTCATATTCTTATGTTGACCGGTGAATCACGCAAAGGCGTTTCTCCGCAGTATCTTCAAGAAAGTGTACGCATCCTTAAAAAATTTTTCTCGGCGATAGCGATTGAAATTTACCCATTAGAAGAAAATGAATACGCAATACTTGTTGACGCCGGTGTTGACGGTCTTACAATATATCAAGAGACTTATAATAGATTATTATACGAATCTCTACACAAGGGCGGCCCCAAAGAGGATTTCGCGTTCAGACTTCTTGCGCCCGAACGCGCTTGCCGGGCGGGAGTTCGCTCTGTAACTGTTGGGCCGCTTCTTGGTCTTGAAAATCCAATTAAAGAGGTATTTTTAGCGGGACTTCACGCACGTTATTTGCAGACGTCTTTTCCATCGGCGGAAGTATCGGCGTCATTCCCGCGTCTGCGTCCTCAAGTAGGAATTTTTGAGCCAAAAGTCATTGTTGACGATAAACAATTTGTTCAGTTTATGACGGCGTTTAAAATTTTTATGCCCCACGCCGGATTTACAGTTTCCACACGGGAATCATCCTCATTTCGTGATTCTATACTGCCTCTTGGGGTTACAAAAATGTCAGCTGGTGTAAGCACATCTGTCGGCACATACAGCGATAAAGCAAGTGAACCTCAATTTGAAATCTCTGACAGCCGCACGGTTTTAGAGATGTGCGCTTCTCTTAAGAAACGTGGATTCGCACCGATAATGCACGATTGGAATTTTGCGCTTACCAGGGAGAACACTGTCTGAATCAGACAATGGTTACAGATTCCGCAAAAAACCGATACAATTCTCATGATTGACTTCAGCGTTGAAAGGATAAAGCTCCCACTCTTCGCTCGTCTCCATTGATTCTCCCGCGTTAAGCGTAACGTAAGGCGCGTGATATTCAAGTTCTGTCAACGCGTCTTCTCTGTTCTCATTAGTATAATTGTAGATTTCAACAAGAGAATGCTGCGGATGAATCTGTTCAGGCGCGTGTTTTTTAAATCTTATTACAATGGCCTGCCCTGATGTAAATCCAACCATAAACCCTTTATCAGCAGGAACAAAAGCCTTAGCCCAGCGCGAAACTTTCCCTTTTGATGGGGGAAGCGGTTCAATGTAAAAAAAGTTGCTTTGCTTGTCATGAAGGAAGCTGCTCATATTCTGTATATCAGTTTCCGCGCCGTCAAACCGTACTTTGGTTGGATCTGACAGAGGTACATAGCAACGGGCATATCCATCTATCCGAGTGTTAAGCCATAAATCCCACGATACGGGAGTGCTGCGGATGTTTTTTGCTTTTACGGAAAATAGTACTTTGTTATCACCGATTATTTTAATTTGTTTAGTAAGCTCTACGCCGCAGAACTCGCTTGGCGGCCCTGCCATTATTATGCTGCTGTCATCTTTCTCAGTGATCTTAAAATATCCTTGATTAATATATGGGTCGGGCGGCCAAACAGCCTTTTGTTTAAGACGGCTGACACTTTTTGTCTGCTGAGTCCACCATTCACTTTGAGGGCCAAGCCAAACGATATGTCCGTTGTACGCTTTCCACCTTGTCAGCGGGCCGAATTTACGGCGGGGAGCTTTAGGCGTGTCCCATAAACGTTCATCCGCTTTTAAGACATTAGATTTGCCTTTAAGTTTAAATAATGCTACCATTGCGCCGAGATCAGGTATTACCCCAAGTTCAAGTGAATCATTTTGCAATTTGATAAGTCTGCCGCAAGTACTTGATGATGATTTTTTATTTTGTACAGAAGATAGAGGTTTCAACTTTGCGCATCTCCATTATAGTTGTGAAATATCGTCAACAGAAAGCCCGGTTGTTTCGGCTATAGTATCTGTATCAATACCTTTGGTTTTTAATTTTTTAGCGATCTCTTTTGCTTCTTGACGCCGTATATCATCTTCTATTTGATTCTTATTTTCTGAAAAATCCGGCTGCTGTTGTAAGGACAAAAGTTCAGATTCAACACTATCATCCATGTCAATTAATTGCTGACGATTGTGCGCGGCTGGCTGCATAAATTCCACTACATCGGCGCTGACCTTTACATCCTCATACCGAATCGGTTTCAATAGATAGAGCGTATCCATGCTGACACATCGAGATAATGCCACATAAGCCTGACCATTTTCAAAAGCTCCGCTGCCCATGTCGATCGCTACAGTTTTATAAGTTTGGCCTTGCGCTTTGTGTATTGTCAGCGCCCATGCAAGTTTTACCGGATACTGCTTGAATGTTGCGATAACTTCGCTTGTGAGACTTTTGGTATGACGGTCATAAGAGTATTTTCGTTTCTCCCACACCTTTTTGTCAACAGTATGCTCGATACCGTTAATTGTCACCCTGAGATAATCATTGTCAAGATAACTGACAACCGCTAAAGTCCCATTAACCCACGCCCCCTTATTTTCAAGCATCACGACAAGCGCTCCGGCTTTTAATCTTAGATCAACTTCTGTCGGATATTCAGCTTGTGTTATTTTACCGGTGATTTCTGCTTTGTAAGAAAATTCCTGTGAGCGAATTTTTCTTAGTTTATCACTATTTATCCAATTAGCCGCTCCGTTTGTAGGCACAAGCGTCAAATAAAGCTCTCCCTCTTTGGGCCGTCTAACACACTTTTCATTAAAATTAGCGATATCACCAATGTCAACGCTTCCATCCCGCACTTTGTTAAGAAGATTGACAAAATCCTTATCATCTCCCTGTCTGAAAACTTTTGACAATTCATAAATCAGCAGAGGATGATTCTTAAAAACAGGAGCCGCAAAGAAAAACGCGCTTTTATATGTATTCATTAAATACTCACGTATCCCGTCATCATCAACAACAGGAGGCAGTTGATACGGATCACCAAACATTATGACTTGTTTTCCGCCAAAAGGTTTATCATTACCATTCGCAAGCCTGAGTTTCGCGTCAATCATATCCATTAAGTCAACACGAACCATAGAAACTTCGTCAATAACAATAACTTCCACACACTTTAACAGATGCACTAACCGCGTAGACGTTATGGGTTCAATTTCACTTGGTATCTGAACATTGGGCGCGAACTGAAAAAACGAGTGTATCGTCTGCCCGCCTACATTGATTGCCGCCGCTCCTGTAGGCGCGACAACGGCCGTCTTTTTTTTTGTATTTTCCTTGAAGTATTTGAGCAGAAAAGATTTACCCGTACCTGCTTTACCGGTGACAAACATTGTATCATTAGTATTTTCCATACACTCGTAAACACGCCGCTGCTCTTCGCCTAATATGCCGGATGTACCGGACTTGTTACGCCGTAATACCTGCACAGCTCCAATGCCGGATTTTATCTGTTCATCATCGGGCAAACCGCTTGCGGCGCCGATGCTCTTTTTAACAGATTGATCAATGATAGATCTAAGCATTGTCATCAGGTCGTTCACTAAAATACCTCTATCAAAACTCAACAATATATCTTCATATTTTATCGCGGCAATTGCGGCAGAGATCAGTTTAAAATAACTGAAATCTCCATGCAGTCACAAGAGTAAAATACGTTTTTGCAACTATAATAGATGAGATTTTGGCAGACAGTGAAAAATTAAATCAAATTTTAATATTGGCATTGGTATTGCGGGGTTTATTTGTAAGAGTTTCGTTTCAGCGATCGTCGTATTTTATTTATTGACAGTAAGATGTTTTTTCAGTATATTAATAGTAGAATTTTCGTTGGCGATGTTCCTCGCTGCCCTGAAGTTTTGAGCAGGTGACTGGGGGGGGAATGCCGTCATGAACGTTTGATACTTTGCTTTTAGTTATTGACAGCGAGATGTTTTTGCACTATATTAATAATAGTGCTTTGGGGATCGGGGAATGCTTCGGGCGCTCTTCGATTTGTGACTTTGGAGCTTTCCTGTTCCCCAATTTTTATAGCATGATCGTAATACCTCTTGCCGTTTTCATCTTCTTTTATGACGATTCCTACTATACTTTCTTTTCCATCAATACTCGCTTTAGCCGCAAGAATGTGACTTTTTAGGATATTTTGAGTATATATTTCTTTTGGAGTAGCTTTCCTATAGCCGCCATTGTTATTTTTTATTGTCGTTGTGATATATATTCCGTTTTTTATTAAATCCGGGACGTACTCCAATAAGGCAAGTTTTCCATCTGCTGCTCCGTGACTAATAACGCTACGTACACTTTTATTATTAAAAACGATATTCCAATTTTTATCTGCATTATGATGTTCGCCTAAAGCCCCCCTTTCATTCAACCAATCAATTATGCGTTTAGGATGGCCTTGTCCGCGCTGTATATTACGAACGTCAGCACTGCTCACCTCCGGCGATGGCAGCGCATCAAACTTTGCGCGTACCTTATTTACAATCGGAACGGAATTGTTTTCACGCGCTAAAACATCATCAACAAAATCCATATACGGCAAGCCTTTATTCTAACAGTTGATTAGTTGAGAATAACTGCCGAGAGTTTAAAAAAAAGGAAATGTTTTTGAAAAAATACCGGAGACAAATTTTCGCTGGAGATACAAAATATAAATCTTGAACGAGAATAAAAATGTGAATTTTTTACCCTTGTTGGATTTTCAATTACTTGAAAGCATGAAAGGTGAAACGCTTTCTTACCGCTTAAACCCACTGGTCCCACTTTTGCGAATCTCATAACCAATAGACCGTGTAATGGGTTGATACATATATGTTTTCTTAAAAAACATGGATAGATGACGCTCTGCATTGCAGCCTCTTGTGTGAAAAGGGGGCTGCTGATTTGCGGGAGGACAGTATGGGGATTTTTGACAAAATAAAGCGCGGAAAAAGTGCGGAGCTTGCGGAGATTTACGCTAACTGTTTGTCGCAGAATGATTTTAGAGCAGCGGTTGTAACGGAGCGTAAGCGTTCGGAGCGCTCCTCCAAGCCATTTCTCCTTCTTTTACTTGACTTTACACAACTTTGCACGTCGTCAAAAAATATTGAATTTTCTTCGGGCGAGATGAATTTATCCGCATCGTTTGAAAAATTTATAGAACTTCTCGGCAGCTCGCTTCGCGGCATAGATGTTATGGGGTGGTATGACAGAGGAAAAATTTTGGGGATGATTTTTCCCGAAACAGATTTAAGTTCAAAAGATGCTTTACTTGACAAAGTAAGAGCGCATCTTAACTTTGCTTTAGGAGAAAGGCGCAGTTCTCTTATCGGTATGCACTGTTTTTGCTTCCCTGCTGCAAACAATACTTGTGATGGAGAGGGCGCTCAAACTCAAAATGAGCGCGATGAGCTTTATTTTTATCCTGAGAGTGAGAACGGCTCGGTTTCACAGATGATTTCTTGCGGATTAAAACGGCTCTTGGATATAAGCGGCAGTCTCTTTGGGCTTACGCTTTTTCTCCCTTTTTTTATAATTATCCCTCTTCTAATAAAATTTGATTCCGACGGCCCTGTTTTCTTTTGTCAAAAGCGGGTTGGATTTAACGGGCGCACCTTTACTTTTTTGAAATTCCGCTCTATGTATATAGGAAGAGATGATTCGCTTCACCGCGACTATGTAAAAAAACTTATTCACGACGGCGCGGCGTCGCAGACGGCACAAAGCGATGGAAGCGGGGCGGTTTACAAAATCACCAATGATCCGCGTGTAACTGCAGTGGGACGCTTTTTGCGTCGTACAAGTCTTGATGAGCTGCCGCAGTTCATCAATGTTTTTTTGGGGCAGATGTCTTTAGTGGGGCCGCGCCCCGCGATTCCTTACGAAACGCAGGAGTATGAGTTGTGGCACAGGTGCAGAATCTTGGATGTAAAGCCCGGTATTACGGGTATTTGGCAAGTTGAGGGGAGAAGCCGCACGACGTTTGAGGAGATGGTGCGCATGGATATGAGGTATTGCCGCTCAAAAAGTTTTTGGCTTGATCTCAAGCTCATTTTTAAGACGCCTTTTGCGCTGATTGGAGCGCGGGGCGCTTTTTAGGGAAGGATAATCATCATGATTAGGGTTGGAGTAATAGGGTATGGATACTGGGGGCCGAATATCGTGCGCAATTTTAACGCTGTTTCCGGAGCGTGCGTGGCCGCGGTTTGCGATAAAAATGAAGATACACTAAAAAAATTAGCGGTTACAAATCCGTCTATCCGTTTATATACAGAGAGTTCAGAACTTCTTGAGGCGGCAGATATAGACGCAGTTGCGATAGTGACTCCTGTATGTGCGCACTATAGCCTTGCAAAGTCTGCGCTTAAGAATGGCAAGCATGTTTTTGTGGAGAAGCCCTTTACGGCAACCAGCGCTCAGGCGCTTGACCTTATTGAAATTGCCGAACGGGCGAATTTAAAGATAATGGTTGATCACACGTTTCTCTTTACAGGTGCGGTGCGCCTCATTAAGAAACTAATAGGTGAAGGGGAACTTGGTGATATCTATTACTACGACTCCATACGTGTTAACTTAGGGTTATTTCAGCACGATGTAAACGTAGTATGGGATCTTGCGCCTCATGATTTTTCCATTATGCGCTATCTTATAAACGAGCGTCCCGTCGCTCTTAACGCGTGGGGGAGTTCGCATATAAACAATATGGAAGATATCGCGTATGTGACGGTGCATTTTGCTTCAAGTAAAATCGCGCACTTCAGCGTTAATTGGCTCTCTCCTGTAAAGGTGAGAAATACTTTTATAGGCGGAGAGAAAAAGATGCTTGTTTGGAATGATGTTATCGCTGATGACAAAATTAAAATTTACGACAAAGGTGTAGAGGTGCAAAACCGTCAGGGGATCTATGATCTTTTAGTGAGTTACAGATCCGGTGATATGCGCGCTCCCAAAGTTGAGCAGACCGAAGCG
>WRCH01000121.1 GCA_009784115.1 Chitinispirillia bacterium | reverse complement strand
TTTCAAAAACTTGTACTCCTGTAGGTAATTTTTTCATCGTTATTCTCCCGTCATAATATACCAATCACACCGTATATCAGCAAACACATTTTGTTCCGATTATTCTATAATTATTCTTGCTTGCGTTTCCATACTATATACAAAATACGTTTTTCCCGTTAGCTTTGCACTCCCAAATTCGTACTTTAAAAAAAAGTTTACGGGTAAATTCTAATTTTTCAATTTTTGACGCTCAGGGTAATGTTGTTAACAAAATTATAATCAAGGACAATAACGACGGTAAGGACAACATTGCGCGGCGAATTATCGGTTCTTGGGATTTGACTGACAGGAGAGGCCATCCTGTTTCTGAGGGCACGTATTTGGTTAGAGGTATTGTTACTGCGTCAGACGGGAAAAAGGAGAGAGTATCATTGATGGTTGGCGTTAAATAGCATATACCTCATTATTCGATGTCCGCAATTTCACAAGCGCCTCAAATTATTTCAGAGGCGCTTTTTTTACATGGAGCGGTCTTGCGTTTATTCCGCCTTGCTCAACCTCCCATGAAGCCTCTCCACCTGCAAGCAAAACGCTTCAATACGCGATTCTAAAATTGCCGGGAACGGATTACCATCGCTCTCAATTGACAAAAACGGAAGTGTTCTTATATTGCCGCTGCTATGACTTTTGCCGGTGACCTTTTTGTCAAGCATCATCTTGTTCTCCACGGTCGCTTCGGCGTTAAGTACCGCTTCTACCACTCTTGTAGGCATACAGCCAAATGGGCCGATTTGAATTGTACCGTGTGTGGTGTGGAGGATGTCTCTGAAAAATGAACCAGTCACAAGAATCGCTTCACCGGTTAAAGTTGGGTCAAAAAATTCCTTACCGTATTTTATTAGATTGTTCATATCGGTAAGTTCTAATTGATAAAGACCCGATTTTGCCAGTATGGTTTTTATCTTCTTTTCAAAACGGCGCTGCAAGATAACGCGGGCTTTGAACTCAAGTTTCCCTTTCCAGTCAAAGTCAGCTTCAAAAATCCCGTTCTCGACATTCCAGTCGCAGTACTCAAGCCACTCAAAAAGCGGCGCCCGTTTTACGATAATTTCGCGTTTCTCAAGACGCTCAAGCAAGTCTTGACCGCTGAAATAGTCCCGGCGGACAAAAATCTCTCCAAGAAGAGAGATCACCTTTGCTTCACGCAGGGGATATTTTACAGGTATTTTTTTAAGTTGTGATGATACGTCCTCTAAAACTTTATAGAGTGAAGATGTTTTTCCGCTGCGTAAAAGTACCAGTATCCTGTCCCATTGATCATTGAAGATTTTCATTGCGCTAATTTTATCTTTTGCAAGTACGATCATCGCGTTTTTAATATCTTCCATGACGTCTGAGATGACCGTTGACTTGAGGACATTGAGAGCGTCTTTTACGTCAAGACCTGCGTAACCGTTTTCATTTGTCAATGCAAGAACAGCAACGTCGGGGATCCGCTGTTTTTCTATAAGACTTCTGATATAAACATTGTACTGAGAGAGACGGCAGTTACCGCCGCTTGTCGGCATAAAATAGATGAGGTATTCGTTACTCTCTTTTCTGCGCTTTTTTAGATAAGAGAGAAGCCCGCCTGTTGTGAGGATAAGCGGCAGACACTCTTTACAGGAGCTATGACCCTTACCGAGTTTAAGTACATCATTATCATAAACCGGAATCGCCTCAGAGCGAATTCCTGCTCCGTTAAAAGCCGCCGTGAATGCTTCGCTTGTGAGATGACCCATTGAGGGGAATAGTATTTTAACCCGCTTGTCTTTGAGTGAAAGACAGGTGCCGTCAGAAGCGATAAACACAGGTTTGCGCTCTGAATAATCGATATACGCCTTTGTAAAAGGTATCGGCTCTTCTGCCGGTCTCTTTAAATTTCTGTAACGGGCGATTATGTCAAGAAACGCTTCTATTCGTGTATTTACTCCCGCGTCTGCCGTATGGCTGTCGAGTTCAAGTGTGAGCGATGGTTTTTCTTTCATGACGTCGCGAAAATATCCTACAACAAAGGAGTCCGGGCCGCAGCTGAAATTTGTGATAAAACTTCCAAAGAGCTGAGGATGGCGCCGAACGATTTTCGCGGCTCTCATAATATTCTGCGCTATCGCCCAGTTCATCTCCATGTCAACAGGCTCGCTGTTATAATCAAGCATATCCCAAGGGATAATCTCAACCCCGCGCGAAGCGAACTTGGCGGGTATTCCAAGATTACCCTCATCCGCAAACGCGTTATACGGCCGTCCAAACAGTACTATTCCAATACGTGCCGGGTCTTTTTCTAATTTCTCGATGATCTCTTGGCCGCGTTTCTTGAGCGCCGCAAGGTACTCTCTGTGCGCTTTCAAAGCGTTTTCAAACGCGCGCTTACCATCACTTTCACTGTAACCGCAATCAACCGCTATTTTTACAAACACAGGCTCCATGCTCTCGTAACTCTTTGAGTAGTCAATCACAGGAGATATTAGTTTTGTATCGCCTGTCATATCCTTAAATGCGCTCTTAAGATAGTAGGCTTCGCTTTGAAGAAGCAGACAAGTACACTGATGCTCTTTCCTTCTATCCGGCATCCCCTCAACATAAAGCTCTACGACTTTGGGTAAGAAAAGATAATCAGGCTTTGTTAGAAGTAAACTGTGAAGCGTTCCGTGAGCTATCTCCGCTGGAAAGCAAAACGAAGAGCGCTTGCGTTTTATGCCGTCTGGGTTGACATCAGGCGAAAGCACAACTTCCATTCCAAGAGTTGCGAAAAAGTTTGAGTATAGAGGATAAAAAGAGTTTGTGAGAAATGACCGATTAATCCCAATCTTTTTTGTACTGTTCTCAGCTTTTTTCGCAAACTCATTAAATACCATTTGCTGACGGACAGAAACGGAGTCAAACTCCTCTTTTTCAAACTGTACATTATGGATAAGGTTATAATACTTATTGCAAGCCCCGCCAAACGGAAATTTTTTATCATCAATAATCATTGTATTAATTTCACACTTACGATCGCAATGTTCCTGACCGCCCATGCAGACAAACCGTTTACCGTAGTGCACTTCCCTATCCGCAAGCGTGCGCAGATCAAACGATGACGGCTGCATAAGTTTTTTCTCTATACGGTCTTTCACCTCAAGAGCAACGCCGTACGCTCCCATGAGACCGGGCTGGGGCGGTACGATAATCTCTTTACCAATAAGATTAGCCATAGCGAGAGGAACCGCTTTATTGTAGCAGACCCCGCCCTGCATAAAGATTTTATTTCCGCTTGGGCGCTGACCCTTTACCCGGTTGACATAGTTCATACATACCGAATAGACAAGCCCTGCCACAATATCCTCTTTCGCAACTCCCTCATGAGAAGCGGTGCGGATATCTGAACTGATAAAAGCGGCGCATTGATCATTAAAATTCGGCGGGCGTTTACTTTTAATCGCGATCCCCTCAATCTCTTTATACCCAATGCCCAAAGTCTCCCCCGCCGACTCTTCCAAAAACGAACCGGTACCCGCACTGCAAGCCTCGTTCATTGCGTAATCGGAAGCGACAGAGTTTGTGAGGAAAGTATACTTCGCGTCCTGTCCGCCGATTTCAAATATCGTATCTACATCCTTATCAAAAAAAGCGGCAGCGGCGGCGTGAGCGATAATTTCATTTATCACCCCGTCAGTCCCGCCGTGCAGTCCCGCAATCTGACGGCCTGACCCCGTAGTGCCAAGACCAATAATTTTTACTGGTACGGTGATCTGCTTCAATATCTCCTCATAGCACTCCCGTGAGGCTTTTACCGGATTACCGTTTGTCCGAAGATAAATCGAAGCGACCATCGCGTTGTCACGGATGCGGAGCGCGACAGCTTTTGTCGTTGTAGACCCTACGTCAAGACCGATAATCAACTCATCACCAATCTGCGCCTCGTGCATCTTTATCTCTTCAAACCGCACCAAAGGTTTACCCATCTCAATTGGAGGCAAAAGTGTAAATGAACTGTTTCCGTCATTGAGCAAAAGGTTTTTGTCTAATTGTATTGATGACTTATTTAAAAGCGCATAGTAGGCCGCGCCAAGCGCCTCAAAAGTATCGGCAAATTCAGGTATGTAAAGTTCCTGCACATTCTCCCTTAACATCCTCATAATAACAGAATTATGTGTGACCCCGCCTGCTGCGATAATTTTTTTGAGTTGTATTTTTTCAAGCAGATCCAAAATCTTCTCAGCCATCATGCGGCAAAGCCCAGCGCTTACTCGTCCAATGGGGATATTCTTATTAAGCGCGTGCGTGCAGTCGCTTTTACAAAACACAGAACAGCGTCCTGATACTTTAAACTCTTCAGATTCAGCGGCGAGATCAACCGCCTCTTTAACGCAAACGTCCATGCGCCGTATCTGCTGCAAAAAAAACTCACCCGTTCCGCTCGCGCATTTATTCCCTGTCTCAACGGTGCAAATCATAGACTCTTCGTCAAGAGCGTAAACGATAAAATTCTCCGACCCCAAACTCGCCACAGCTCCGGCTCTATCTGTATAGGCGCCTGTTTCCCGAAGATAACGCATGGCGTACTCTACGCACTCAGGCTCAGTTACGGAGGGAGCGTTAACAAGATCGCGGAATTTCCGTCCTGTAAACATACCGTATTGATAGCTGTTGAGATCAACGCTTCCGATCAATTCCAAAAATGCTTTTCTGGGATTACTCTCATGATTTATAGTCTTCGTGCGCCCAATGCGCAGGCCGTTCTTATCCTCAATAATTTCAGCCATCTTTATAGTGGATGAACCAAAGCAGATACCAATTGCAGAAACGCTCATAGCACTCCTTAAATATCGATAATTATATTTGGTAAATATTAATGACAACTTGAAAACAATTATGCCGGGATTAAGGCGCGGGGGTTTCCCGCGCCCATTATTTATGTTGGCAACAAAACATTACCGCACTATAATGCCAGCTTCAAAATCTCTAAAACAGCGTTCCTGTCCAAAGATACAAATCCGCCCATAGTCCAAGACCCGTTGCCTGTCGCCTTGTCGGCCATCTCGGCAAGACGATCATCCTTGATGTCCATATCTTTAAGACGTACTGGAAGACCGATTGACACAAAGAAATTTTCAAGCGCCGCGATTCCCGCAAGCGCTGTTTTTTCCTGATTGTGAAAATCTATCTCTGCATTCCATACTCTTGAAGCAAATTGGACAAAGCGGTTGATGTTGCTTTTGTAGACAAATTTCATCCATGCGGGAAAGACTACCGCAAGACCGGCGCCGTGCGCTACATCGTAGATACCGCTTATCTCATGTTCGATCCCGTGCGACGCCCAGTCCTGATTGCGGCCAGTGCCTAAAAGATCGTTGTGCGCAACACATCCCGCCCACATCACTTCCGCGCGCGCTTCGTAGTTTTTGTTCTCTTTGATACAGGTTGGAATGTTGTGGATGATCGCTTTCATAGTCGCTTCGCAGAGACGGTCTGTGAAATCCGCGCACTCTGTAGTTGTGAAGTAACGCTCCATGATGTGAGCCATAATGTCCGCCGCACCGCATGCGGTTTGATAGTTGGGAAGCGTGAAAGTAAGCTCAGGGTTGAGGATGGAGAAAACTGGGCGCAAAAGATCATTTGTCAATCCGCGTTTTAAATCGCCGTCTGTATTTGTGATGACAGAGCTTGGGCTCGCTTCGCTTCCCGCCGCTGGGATTGTAAGTACTGTTGCTACAGGGAGCGCTTCTGTTGGCTGACCTTTGCCGGTATAAAAATCCCACACGTCACCATTATAAGGGACTCCCGCGGCAATCGCTTTTGCCGAGTCGATAACGCTTCCGCCGCCAACAGCGAGAATAAAACCAATATCGTTTTTACGGCAAAGTTCAATTCCCTCTTTTACAAGACTTAGGCGGGGATTTGGCAGCACGCCGCTGAGTTCAACGAATTCGACGCCGCTCTTTTTTAGTGACGCAGCGACTTTGTCATAGAGCCCGCTTTTTTTGATGCTCGCCGCGCCGTAGTGCAAAAGCACTTTTGAGCTGTGCGCCTTTACCTCTTCGCCAACTTGATTTTCAGTATCACGTCCAAAGATGATTTTTGTTTTGTTTTGAAATACGAAATTTTCCATTGCTGCTGCCGCTCCCTTTTAGAAAAATTGAATGCTGAGATCAATACGTAATCTGAATAAAAATATCTTCCATAAAAAAGACTGATATCTAAAGATAATAAAAAATGAGATGATAATGTATCAAATTCATCCTGTTGGTGTTAAAACCCCTGCAACCCGCAGCATCTCGTACAAACAGGCAACAGCCCCTTTTTCATCTCACGCCTAAACTTCTTAAACAGCCCGCCGTTCCATATATCGTAGAATCCCTGATCGTTGATATTGCCGGCTGTAAAGTCCTGATAATCACGGCACGGCGTTACACGGCCGTCGGGCGATACCTCCGCGGTGTAATAGATGCTCTCGCATTTTGGGTATCCGCAGTGCCATGAGTGATCGTGGTAGTAGCGTTCTATCTGCGCTTTGGTATAGATGTCGGGTATGATTTGAGGGATGCAGACTTTACCTTTTGATATTGCTCTGAGCTCTTTAATCTGCTCCGCTGTGACTTTGGGATCAACGTCGTTAAAACAGCTTTTCAAATATCCGAGATGATTTTGGGGCTTAGAGTCAAAACGGCTTTCAAAAACTTTCTCGTGAAGCGCGGCGCGCTCTTCTGTGATAAACCATCCGAAATAAAAAGGATGCAGCTGCGCTTTGTCAATAACTAATTTGTGAATATCCACAAGATGAGAGTAGTTTGTATTTGAAATTACGGTGATAGGAATCACCATCGGGAAACTATACTTTTTACGCGCCTTTATCTCTTTGGCTTTCTCCATGACTGCCATTGTTTTTTCAAAGTTATCAGAGAGTTTATTGTTAGCGGGAGAGCGCATAATATTTTGTGACGCGCTGTCCCATCCGTCAAGACTAAGAAACAACACCGAGAGCGCTTTTGTATCTATGAGATTTTCAAGAATGTGATCTAAATCCTGCGCGTTTGTCACCAATGATCCGCGCAGTTTATGTTTTGCGAGTTCCTCAAAAAAAGGCAGGAGCGGTTTCCACATTGTCGGCTCTCCGCCCCACACATAGTAAAACGGCTTATCACGCCGGGTTTCGAAAATCACCCGTTTTACAACATCGAAATCAAGCTGTTCAAGTTTTTCGCCTCTTTCAAGTTTCTT
>WRCH01000120.1 GCA_009784115.1 Chitinispirillia bacterium | reverse complement strand
TTCCATTTTTGCCATATTTTTGCCCCTTTTTTGTTATGATTATAAAATATGGAAGAGATCATTATTAGCAGCAATCTTTGCGCCATTATAGATCACACGATTAAATAGGCCGTGTCGTCCGATGACCTCGCGGCTTTAGTACAGTCTGAGGGCGATGCGGCCTATTTAATCGTGTCTTCATTAAACGCAATGAACTGAAAAATAAAAGCTGAATAATGAATCCAGCGCACAAAATGGTGCGCGTTGTTTATATTATGTATCTTGATGTACGGCATAAATTTACACTGTGCCGCTAAGCAACAGAGCCGGCCCTGCGTGCAGTTGCGTGCGGTGCAGTGTAAAGTTATGCCGTTACTCAGTATATCTTGTTTTTACCACGTATGTACTGCCTGGGGCTTTAACCTTGGGGAAACTAAAATACACGGAGATTAAATTAATTATGCCGATGGACATAGCCTTACAGTTAACCAAAGAGTTCAATTTACAGGATTTTCAGGTAAAAAACACATTGGAGCTTTTTGACGAAGGAGCGACGGTTCCTTTTATCGCCCGCTACCGCAAGGAGCGTACAGGTGAGCTTGATGAGATTCAGATAAGGGATCTTGGGCATCGTTACACTTATTATAAGGAGCTTGAGGAGCGGCGTGAGACGATTTTAGAGAGTATCCGCTCGCAGGAGAAGCTTACGCCGGAGCTTGAAAAGAAGATAAATGAGACGCTTAGTAAAACAGAGCTTGAAGACCTCTATCTCCCATATAAACCAAAGCGCACAACACGCGCTACAAAAGCTAAAGACGCGGGGCTTGAGCCTCTTGCCGATTGGCTTTTTGTTCTTACTGATTCTCAATGTGATATAAATGCTAAAGCATTGGAATTTATAAACACAGAAAAAGGGGTGGATACTTCTGATAAAGCTATTCAAGGGGCAAAAGATATTTTGGCGGAGCGGCTCTCTGATGATGCGGATATCCGCAAATGGATGCGTGAGCTTAGCGTTGATTCGGGGCTGATAATAAGCGTTGTCAAAAAAGAGTTTGAGAAGGAAAAAACTAAGTTTGAAATGTACTATGACTTTAAGGAAAAAGTCAGTACATTACCATCCCATCGTATTTTAGCGATGCTGCGCGGGGAACGGGAAAAGGTTCTCCGTCTGTCACTTGAAATCCCAAATGAGACTGCGATACATTATTTGAATGGACAATTGATAAAAAATCCTGAAAGCGCTGCAGTGCCGCTTTTAAAGGAAACGGCAGCCGACTCTTTTGAGAGATTATTGCTCCCTGCTACAGAAACCGAAATCCGTAAAGAGATGCGCGAACGGGCTGATGAGGAGGCGATAAAAGTTTTCGGCGATAATCTTGAAGCGCTGCTATTGTCAGCTCCTGCCGGACGTAAATCAGTTATAGGCGTTGACCCCGGTTTTAGAACAGGCTGTAAAATAGCGGTAGTTGACGATACCGGAAAATTTATAGAGAACATCACTATCTATCCGCACGAACCGCAAAAAGAGAAGGAGAAGTCACGCGCCGTACTGCTTGCTCTTATTCAGCGCCATAACACACGTCTCATAGCTATAGGAAATGGCACCGCAAGCCGTGAGACAGATGAATTTGTCAGATCAGCGATAAAAGATGTTCCCGCGGAACTTCGTCCTCTGAGCGTAGTTGTAAGCGAAGCAGGGGCAAGCGTCTACAGCGCTTCAGATGTTGCTATCAAGGAATTTCCCGATCTCGATCTTACAGTAAGAGGCGCGGTATCTATCGCAAGACGCTTGCAGGATCCTCTTTCAGAGTTAGTAAAAATTGACCCCAAGTCAATCGGGGTAGGGCAGTATCAGCACGATGTGAGCCAAACACAGTTAAAAGATTCGCTTGACGAAGTGGTAGAAAGCAGCGTGAACCGCGTAGGCGTGGATGTAAACTTGGCATCAGAAGAGCTGTTGAAATATGTTTCCGGTCTCAACCGGCTTGTCGCGGCTAAAATTGTTGATTACCGTAATAAAAGCGGTGCTTTTAAATCCCGCAAAGACCTTCTCAAAGTGTCAGGATTAGGTGAGAAGAAGTTTCAGCTTGCCGCGGGATTCTTACGCATCCCCGGATCAAAAAATCCGCTTGACAATTCGGCAGTTCACCCCGAAAGATACGAGCTTGTTGAAAAGATGGCTTCACACCTCAAAACCACAATCAACGAGCTTATAGGCAACACCGTACTGCTCCACAGTATCAACAAAAAAGAGTTTATCACCGATGAGGCGGGTCTGCCTACAATAAATGACATTGTGCAGGAGCTTGAAAAACCGGGCCGTGACCCGCGCGCGGAATTCCGTTACGCGCGTTTTAATGAGGAGGTAACGGAGATCTCTCATCTTAAAGAGGGTATGATCCTTGAAGGCACTGTTACAAATGTAACTAACTTCGGCGCGTTTGTTGACATTGGTGTACATCAGGACGGACTTGTTCATATATCAGAACTATCTAACACATACGTATCCGACCCCAAAGCAGTTGTTAAAGTAGGGCAGGTGGTTAAAACCCGTGTTGTAAAAGTTGACGCGCATCTTAAAAGAATCTCTCTGTCAATGAAACTTGAGGGAGAACCCGGCGCTGCCGTACCGTACAGACCTCACGGCGGTGATAAATCCAAACAGCAGCCCTCACCCAAAAAGCCTGAGCCAAAAGCGGCGACCGCGCAGGAGCTTGCGGCAAAATTCGGGCGGATGGATAAGGGCAGCGCTCCGCTAAAGATGATTAAGCCCACGATCAATATCAAGAGGCTTTTGCCGTGATTATTTAGTCATGGCAAAAATTGTTAAAGCTACGCCAACAGTCGTAGCTACTGCTGAGACAAGAGGCAGTGCGACTTGGCTTAAAAATTTGTACTGCACAGAAGCCGGCACTACGATTATGCTGCCCGGCTCTACGCAGCGGGGTTCAACCGGATGTACCGCGTCACCATATTTGAGGTATATCTGTATGTTGGTTTTATCGGAGTTTTTACTGTATCCGCCGGCTTGCTGAACGTAGTAGGAGACGCTTTTTCCCCGTACAAACGGATATGCCCCCGGACTTCTTACACTTCCGCTTATATAAACGAAGCGGTCTTTCTTAGGGATAACAATCTTGTCTCCGGGTTCAAGGATAACTTTGTCTGCGTTATAGTTTATGAGCCTTATAATGGTGTGATCGGTAGTTGAAGAGGCCATTGCCACAGAGGCGCCTCGTTCCGGTCTCACTTGGCCCATCTGTCTTGACGCTTCGGCGTTTAAAATGTGGGGAATATTTTTACTCGTGCGCAGAACTACCGCCTGCTCCATGTTGGCGTTTTCTGTAGTGCCGCCCGCTTTTTCTATAAGCTGTCTTGCGCTTGTGATATTTTTTATCATTGGGTAAGAACCCGGGCTTGCGATTTCACCGGATATTGAGACGGTGTCTATACCAGTTTGATTTTTTTTGAAAGGTATGGTTATCACGTCAAGATCGTTTAACGCGTAATACGTGGCTGTCAGTGATACAGTTTCCACATTTTTCCTGTTTGGCTGATGGACGATAATATTATCTGTATCCGCCGTACTCTCTAACGTAAACATTGATAAAAATCCCTTTAAGGTTTCATCCTTCTTGATGGGATAAAAGCCTGCCTTGGGAGTTTTGACAGCGCCGCTCACAAATACCTTGTTTGTTGTGGGATATATGTGGATGCGGTCTCCCGGATATATGTACGGATTTTGCGATTTGTCGCCTTTGTAAAGGTAAGCGAAAAGATCATAATACACTGTGCTGTCGCGGCTTGTACATTTTATCCGGCGCAAATCGGCTTCTGAAGATTGAGGCAGTTCATTACCGCCGTTTGCCATGCGTATTGCGTCAAGAAGACGGGTGGTGCCGGGTAATATGTGAGAGCCGGGAGAGCTGACAGCGCCGGTAAAAGAGACTGTTGCCTCTTTGGTATGGATTATAGTAACATAGATTTCGGAGGGATTTCTCATCTTTGAGGAGATATGATCGGCAATAATTTTCTTTGCGTCGGTGTAAGATATTTTGCCTATCTCTATAAGTCCGATATTTGGGACAAAAGCTCTGCCTGTCTGATCGACTGCGGCTGTATATCTAACATTTGGTGTTTCGACTGCGGTGATGAAAAACACATCCCCGCTGCCGATTATATATTCGTTCGGATCAATTGAGTTGTCTCTAGGGAGTACAGCTTGAGGTTGCTGCGCGGCATTTTGGAATGAAAAAGTATTACCGTCCAAAGATGCTGCGGAGGAACTCATACCTCTGTGTGTCGCAGTACTTGGCAATGATTGTCCAAAAATGTTAGTAATGATTGCAAACACAAGAATAAAAATAGTTGCTGACTGTAAACGCTTCAATTTCATCTCTTCCTCAAAACCGGATACTTGTAAAAACATAATAATACTATAAATCTACATTATGTTGATGGTATTTTTGTATATTTTTGTATATTTTAGATTAATTAAGTATTTTTACCTTATACAAGTTCATGGTTTTTATTTAGAAATGGATAAGTTCCCAATTATGTTTGATTTAAAACCATATATTATGCTGATATGGAAAAACCGGTGGTTTTTGTCTGCGAATTTCATTGTTGTGGGAGTTGCGTCGGTGATATTTGCATTTTATATTGTACCTCAGGAATTTAGCTCACAGGTTACATTTTTACCGCCGTCAAATAACATGGGGTCGCTGTTTAATATGAGCAGCAATCCTCTGATGAGCCTGTTTTCCAGTGATGAATCGGGAGATATGGTTGAGACGATCTTTGACAGTAAAATCATGAAGAGAAGAATCATTGATAAATTTAACCTGTACGAAAATTATAAGCTGACTGATAACGCTAATAAATTTGAAAATGCGGTAAAACAGATGAGAAAACAGGTTATGCTCGGCAGTGTATTAAAGGGGAAAGGAATTGGTATGAGCAAGACAGTTGCTTACACCATAGTGTGTTACCATACCTCGCCCGATACTGCTTTACTAATGGCACAGTATGTCTACGCCTGTCTTGACTCCGCAATAATAAATATTAGTATTGGCAAAGCAAGCAGCAATAGAGAATTTATTGAATCTCAGTTCATTGCCGCTCATGAAAAACTTGACAGTTTGCAGCTTGAATTTAAAGAGTTCCAGCTTGCTCATAAAGCATTTGACATCTCAGAACAGATGAAGATTACTCTTAACGCTTACGCGGATATCAAATCAGCTTCCATGATGAATGATTTAAGATTAGCTGCGTTAAGACGTCAATACGCCGGAAATACCCCTGAGATTATTGAGGCAATGAATTTAAAAAGAGATTATGATAGAAAACTTACCGAATTAGAACAAAAAAACGCGCATGAGGTTATGCCGTCGCTTAACATGGCATCGGAATTAATGCCGGCATACTTAAATTTGTATCGTTCGCTCGAGGTTCAAAATCAAATTATTCTCCTTTTAACAAAAGAATTAGAACAGGCGCGGCTACAGGAAGCGCGTGACATATCTCCGCTTGTATTGATTGATCCGCCGTATATTGCCGAGTATAAAGCGCGGCCTAAGCGTATTCCAATGGTATTCACGATAACAGCAGCATACATCTCTTTTTTAATGTTTATTATTATTGCGCATAAATTAGTTGCAGACTTTTATCGCTTGTGGTTTGTTAAACCTCGGGCATCCACTATAGTGAATGTCGGTGCGCGTGAGCAAGAGCAGCATACAGGAAAGTAGTTTGATGGCAGCTCCAAAAGACGGCGGCTGGCGCGGAGTTGTCATTTGCCAAATCCTTGGGCTTATGGCGCTTATGCTGATAGTGTATACGCTTTCCGGCGGCAGCAAGCTCCCCATGCTTGGTGCGCTGGCTGTGTTTGCGGCTATCCTTATCATCACCAAGCCGGTGCTGGTTCCGTACATATTTATCGCGAGTTTTTTTACAGCCTTTCGTTTCTATACCGGTGGTTTTATGTTCACCGTGCTGGTTCCCGATCTCATGTTTTTAATAGTGCTTTTTGCCTTTATTTCACGCAACAGGGTAGACTTGAAAGCCGCGTTTGCAGAGCATCGGCATCTGCTCACGATACTTATTCTGTTTATGTTGTGGTCTATGGTTGGTTTTGTTGTCAACTTCTACTCTCATACACCGTTCACTAACCTTACCTCCGCGTTCTTTGTATTTAAGATCTTTCAGTTGATTACTATAATTGTGCTGTTTTCTCAACCTCAGTGGAAACCGCATAAAGAGAAAGCAATTTTCTTTTTAGTTATCTGTGCATGTTTTACGATTATTGCTGCGCTGGGATTGAAGATTTTTGACGGCGCAAGATCATTGTCCGATTTTGAAAGGATGACCGGTACGCTGGGTGATCACCACGGTGCGCTGGCTATTGTTATGGTACTTTCTTTTGGGGTTGCCTGCGGTGCGTATTTTACGCTTAAAGGGCGGTTTCAAAGACTGTTTTCGCTTTATACAGGTATTGCGTGTCTTGGGCTGCTATTTATTTCCGGGAGCCGCAGCAGTATGCTCGGTCTGATGCTCGCTATGCCTGCAACAGTACTTTTGGGCTATCGCATTAAGAAAAATACGCTGATTTCTCTCATACTCTCTATGTGCGCTGCAATGGCTATATTTTGGTTGTCGCCGCTAAAAGATGTCGTATTCGGTGTAATAAGTTTTCAGCCGGATACTGTGGACTTGAGCGCATATGGCAGATTACTGATTTGGGAGCGTGTCTACGAACATGCACTCTACGGTCCGTGGATCCAAAAAATATTTGGCATTGGTATTGGTACCTTCAACACGCTGCAGTTCAACTACTATTTAGAAGTTGGTACGTTTACTACTGGTGCGCATAATAATTTTATGACCCCCTTTGTGGAGACCGGTATAGTTGGTTTGGTTCTTTGGTTAGCTATTTTCATCGAAATAGTGCGCAGATTAATTATAAGAAGCAGATACGGAGACAACGCCGCAAGATGCTTTCTGGTAGCAACACTGGCGCTGCTTTTTAGCTGCATAACTCAGGAGACATTTTGGCCCAACACCTCTTTCGGACGGTTTTGGCTCCTTTATATGCTCTTCTACGTAATGATGTCTAAGTGCAGTATTGAGCGTGTTAATATGTTTCAAGCAGGAAAATACCGTCAACTAGAAACTCAGGAGTTATAATGATATGCCGGGAATAAGAGGTACAAAACTATATTTTCTCCTTAAAAGTGAGTATTACCGGATAATAGTGAGGGGCATTAGAAAGATTGATCCGTTTTTTGACGGATGCTATATA
>WRCH01000119.1 GCA_009784115.1 Chitinispirillia bacterium | reverse complement strand
TCTTTAATCGTCACCACTTTGTCAAGCTCTATCCCATACCACTCATGGCGCGGACTGGTTTGATATCGCATATCCAAGAGCTTAATGAGGGGTGAACGCCGGATTTCTATCACTTCCGGCATAAACCCCTCAACTCGCAATACCCGCGTCTGCGGCATCAACGACTGTTTGACAAAATTTTCTACCAACTCAACCCCGGCACGTATCCGCGCCATGAACCAATCATCCTCAACGCCGGCTTCGGCGTGGCATTGCGTCAACGCCTCCTCAAGGGTGATCGGCCCATCTTCGGGCGGCACGGATAGTGATAGAGAGAAGTACGGCATTATTTTTTGTTACCTTTATCTTCTTTACCACCATTTTGAGCAACCAGCTTGACCGCCTCTTCAATAACCCTGGCGATCAGACGCATAGCCGTAAATTTAATGGCTTTATCGTCACTAATCTCATAGATTTTGCCCTGGTCATAAAACTTTCTTATGTATTTACCATCGCTGCCTTTAGAAAATTTGTCATCGCAAAAACTGCGATTGACTCTGTATTTTGCCATTTATAAATCCTCCGATTATCCAGACTGACGCCTAAAGCGTCAGCCATAATAATTTGTAAATGTTTAGGGCGTGACTGTCGCCGGTGCAGTTAATGTCACAAAAGCCGAGCGCTTTATACCGTCTTCTCCTTTGATAGGACTATTGAGAAGTGGCTGCCCGTCAAAGTGCCAGCCGGCCCAAATAACAGTCTGACCAAATTTACGCATGGTATACGGGTCTACGAATATGGTCAACGGTGATCCGTTTTTGATAGCGTAGGCATTAAAATTGACAAGAGTTATATCGCCTTGCGTACCAATGGCAGGAGTGCGTTCACTGTAAAGCACTTGATGTCCAAGCAGCGTTGCGGGGGAGCCTACGGTAAGACCATCTTGCCATATAAGCTGACCGGCGTCATCTTTTAGTTTGCGCAAGGTGGGCTTAGCCGCTTTACTAACAATAAAATAATAGTCACCGCCTATACCATCAAGTGTCAACGCATCCATTTCCACAATGTCGTCAGTTGTGATTGTGTTTGCGGATTTGCGCGCTGCCGCAGCATTGGAGGTATGACCTATAAAACCAAGCGCGGTAGCTTGACCATTGCCAAGCAAAAAAGCTTTATCTTCATAGGCTATTATGGATTTGCGAAATAACCGTTCGATGAGAGGCGCTGCCTCCACCGAGTTATTAAGCAGATCATTAGACATCGGAATATATGCGGCGATCTCTTTGGTCTGAAGCGTTATCTGTCTTACTTTAGGATCAGCAGACTGCTGTCTTTCTTCAATTTCGCCAACAGGGAACACCGACACTCCAGAGTAAAAACCGAGGTCGCCAGACTGATCAAGAGCCACAAGGTTGGTAGGCGCATCGGGCGACGATGGATTACCCTTTATTACTAAAGCACGGGGACGCACTATAGCATCACTGGGAGAAACTTCTCTTATTGTCGTGTCAAAATCAGGCGGCACGACATAACCTATTGATGACATATTACCCATTGTGGAAGTGCGCTGCTGCAATCTGGAATCGGAAGGGCTGGCAACAACGGTATGGAGAAATTCGCTCACATCACGAAAACCCATTTTCCCCTCTTCATCCTTGCGCATTTCAGGAATAACTGCGGGAGCAACAGGGGTAGCCGTAGACGCTTCCAAATTCAAAAGGCGCTGCTCCTCGTCAATATCTTTCACGAGTTGATTTGCTTTGGCTTCGAGAGCGTCATAAGATGATCTTTCCTCTGCCGTCATTGACTTATCCTCACGGGTCTCTGCTGTGTCAAGCATCGCTCTCATGGCTGCGATTTTTTCCGCGCGCTCGCGCTTCATTTTGTTGATGTCTCTCATTTTTACATCCTTTCTAAAATGTTAAGTTTTTTACGTTTCAGTTCCAAAAGATTTTTATTCGTTTGTATAAGGGATTTTTGCTCCTCTTCACTCGTATCAGTCGATGTACTGCACTCCTCGAGTTCACCTAAAGCCTCAAGCGCCTCTTCCATGATCTCATCCTTAGAGCGCACTTTAACTTTGGTCTGCGGATATGCCGGATTAGTTACCGGCCCAAGTTCAAAAATATCAGCGTCTATGATTTCGCGATGAATAATACCTCTTTCATCACGCGTGTATATCGCTCCACCCTCTGCCACAATAAAAGAAAAGGAGGCACCGCGCACGTTTCTACGGCGTAAATTTTCAATGAGATCGCGGCCATAAGACGTATTAGGGATGGGTGAACGGAAAACAAGGGCTTTGTCGGTATCCTCAATATTAAGAGGCGGCGCGCTCCGTGTTGTTGATAAAACGTAATCAGAATTATGATTGAAAAAACTTTTTAATTCACCGCCTTTTTTCAAGCAGCGGTTAAACGCCCCTTTTCTGATTTTTTCAAATACTCCTGGCCAAACCTCTACTTCTCTATCGTAAACAGCACCGGTGCCGTCAACATACTCTTGTTTATCATCGTTTTCTGAGGCACGAAGTTCTATATCAGGAACCTCAAAAACGCGCATTTCTATTCTATTTTTACTTACCGTCTTCTTTATGTTCATCCTTCTGCGCCCTCCTTGTTGCCCTTTATGGCTTTTTTTAACGTCTGCATATTAAGCGGAATAAAATGTTCATCACCGCCCTCAACTGGGGCAAGTTCTTCGCGTTCACGAACCTCATTAATAGTCATTGCACCCCTGTCAAGCATCATTCTGTAGAAAAATGCACGGTCTTTAGGATCACCTCTTAGCAGGCCTTCCATTACAAATTTACAAAAGTAATCCTTAGTATATGGAGTTATGAGTTTACTGTTAAATTGCTGTTCCCACTTTGTACAATGCGACAGCATCGTAGTTTTTATAAAACCCCTCATAAGGCTATCTATGCCGCTGCCCCATGATGTTGTTTTTGTAAGCTCATGGAGTAACACCGGAGACACGTTATATATGCGCGAAACCTCTGTCACGTCAAATATGCGGGTATCAAGATATTGTGCATCTTGAGGCGGTAAACCGATACGCTCAAATTTTACGCCCGCTTCAAGCATCATTATTCCGTGCGCGTTGTCAAGACCGCCGTATGCTTCAGATATTTCTTTCTGGAGTGATAAACGCGCCGGTTCAGTAGGTGCCTTTGGGAGCCCCGATAGTATTCCAGTAGGATGCGTTCCTTTTGTAAATGTCTTCATTCCAAATGTCTTTACGGCCATCGCTGCGCCTAAAGTCTCGCGGTGTACTTGTACAGGAGACTTCCACCCACCATTTATTTCAGGGGCGAATCTGAATATCAGTAATTGATGCGGGTATAAAATACGTGTGCCTTTATGATCGGATACATGGTAAACGAGTTTGTGGGATTGTGTGCGCATGGGCTGCACAGTATATGTTTCGAGCGGCCAAAGCGCAACAGGGTGTCCGTTAGAGCTGAACTCTATCTCTGATATCCCAGCGCCCCACAGAAGCTTACGCATCATCATTGTTTGCCGCCAGTCAAAAGATGTTGTTTCGGGGTTTGGGGCATCGTGTATTAAATCATAAAGCGCATGTTCAGGAGCACGTTCTACGAAACGACCAGTTACACGTTTATATACGGGTAACGGAAAAAGAGCCATTGTGTTTGAAATTAGCATCACAGCGGCCCATACAGGTGATAAACTCAGTGCACTATTTTCGTTTACATTTACGCCTGATTTTGTGACTCCAATCAATTCAAGAAAATTATTAATAGGAGAGGATAGCAGAGTAGAGCGTGACTCAAAAAGGGAACCTATACCCATCAAGAACCCCCTTTGCGTTTTGTAGGGTTACTTGATATATCTTTTTTTTGTACAGGAATTAAAGAGAGAGCTACCAACACTGCGCCGCCTATTAAAAGACTTAACACGCCAAACATAACATAGCAGCTTACAATTATCAGCGTAAGACCTGTTATAAATAGTATTATGTTTATTGTGTTTGCCATTTCTTATATCCGTTTGTCAACTTTAAGCCAATAAAAAAAGCCGCGCTCAGTGCCATCCCCTTGATGGTACTAAACGCGGCGTGTGTTCGCTTGGCGTAAATGCCTGTAAAATCAGGCTATGTCAAATATCAAAATAACTTTCGTCTTTAATGGTGGATACTTTACCGTCTTTGTCAAAATAAACAGTAATTGAGCCTTTAGGATTTTTTCTCTTATGTCTATCCAAAATAAGGCGTACAGCAATATCCTTTTTGTCTAATTTTTCTTTTTCCCTATTATTCATAATTTACATAATCCCTATGATAAAGTCAAGTTGTTTTTTATAAAAATTTCCAATCAACCAAACATTACTCCCCATGTGACTTCTTTTTCCTCCTCAACCGGCTCTTGCACAAGCATAGCCCGGTAGAAAGCGTTTAATAACGCGCCCACAGGGTCAATGCGACATTTAGACCTGACTTTATCAAGTAAAATATTTTGAAGTTGATCAACCCTAACCACAGCATTATTCATTGACCAATTAAGCAGAGGATTACCATCATGCACCAAACGACCTAAATACATCGTGTCCCGAAATGCCTTTGTTGGAGCCGACAACGTCCGCGGCCCCTGCCTTACATGAACTACAACTTTACCTTCGCTTTCCAGTCTATTATTCATCCACGTAGCATTATCAGGATCAAAACAATACTCTTTGGGCAGCCACCCCTTTTCTTCAATTGTATTAGATATGTATTGCAACACAAACTCATAATCTACTACAGAGCCATCTGTTACTGTAACGTGCTTGTTACGCTTCCATACATCATAGGGTACTTTATCTGATGCTCCAATTTTTTCGTTATATTTTGCTAATGGAATAAAGCTATGGGAGTACAGGGCATATTTATATACCCCATCCTCTTTATATGGAAATATAAAACCGACTGAAGTTAAATCTATAGAAGTAGAAAGGTCAATACCTATATAACATACGCCGCCGGCCTTGCGTTTGATGATGTCAAGCAACTCTTCATTTTTAACCTTACAGTTCGTCCAGTGAGTCATATCTATATAACCCTCCGGCCTTGACTGTATCCATATATTATATGTCTTTGTCAAAACGTCCCGCATTTTTTCCGGTTTATCACGCGCCTCATCTGTTTCGATGATAATATTTTCGCGGGTAACAGGACAGTTTCCTGTAACAGGATTAGACTTCATAATAGCCTCATCCGTGCCGATTTCATCTATTAAGCCGCCCGGTTCTATCTCTCTGCCATCCGGCGCAATTATAGTTTCAGAGGTTTCATTGCGCTCTGCTTCACATATTATGGCAAAGTAACGATCATTTTCTATAGGGCTATTAGGGTCTAAAATTTCGGATACGTATTTATATTCCACGGTATAGCATGGGTTATTTAACTCAAATCCCGCAGTGGTTATAATAGATAAAAGCGGGTTGGGACGTGTCTTCATACCTGAAGTAAGAAGATCGTAATATTCTGTGGTATCTTGAAGATGATATTCGTCAATTACTCCGAATTGAGGATTTTGTCCATCGCCGGTCTTTTTATCATCCTGGGACATTGACTCAATAAAACCGCCTGAAGCTTTATGTATAATCTTACCATATTTAGTCTCAAACTTATCTGCGAAGTCTTTACCGAATATGGTATTCCTATAAAGCCAGTCTGCTTCTCCCCATATAAACATCGTCTGTGGTTTCTTAGTAGCAGCGATATAAACCTCTGCTCTTGGCTCACCAAATCTTGATATCTCATAAAGCGCTTGAATAGCTTTATCCTGCGATTTAGCTTGCTTGCGAGCAAGCTGTTCGTATGTTCTCCGAAAACGACGCGCCTCTGTTTTACCGTCAATCCACCCATATATATTACTATACACAAACAACTCATAATCACACGGCTCTTTAGTTTGACCAGCAAGCGCGCCCTTAGAATGCTTGAATAAACGCATCCACTTGAAATACTTCTCTGCCCTTAGCTCATCAAAATCCCAGCGCCACTTACCGCGGCGATCCACATCCTTCAAAAAGCGCAAGCACGCCCATTTGTGTTTTTTGCAGGCGATGATTTTATCATTAATCACGGCATTAGAGTAAGTTATCAGTTCATTAAGGATGCCCATCTTATAAGTCTCCAAATCCAGCGGCTGCGAGCGGACTTTCTGCTTCGGGCGCTTTTTTAGGTATGCTTTTAATTTTAGCGAGAGGATTCAAAAACAACGTATTCTCAAGAGCTAATATTTGAGCAACTGTTGAATTGATAGTCTTTTGTAAAGACTCACGCGCCTTGACAGACAACATAAACTCAACTTTCTCCAGCACTGCTTTCGCGTGTTCGCGTGTTGTTTCATCTGCAAACAAACTATAAGCTACTCCATACTCTTTTGAGGAAAAACATGTTTTCCTGATTTGAGCAGCTTCTTTCCGCAGCGCGTCTAATTCCGATGTCATCAAACAAAGCTGATTAATCACGCCGCTGTCAGACGAAGTAACAAACTCAAAACTGTCAAACTCCTCTGCAAGCTCAACAAACTTATCATAAGCTACCGAATCGGCCTTGACAGCATCATAAAGCCTGACTCCTGACTTCCCCAGTTTAATCTCAAGCGCTTTACGGCGTTCAATCTCCTTTTTAGAAAGTTTTGCCTTGCCCTCTATCACATGAAATTGAACTGGTTTTGCATTTCTCCCTGCCATTTTTCTAACTCACTTTTTTAAAACATTTTTGCAAAATTTTGGTTAAAAAACGGATTTTTTATGTAGTAAGCTACCCTTTCGGTCTCCACACCTCACCCCTCTGAACTTTTTAACCCCCCCCCCCGCCGCGGCTACAGCGGCGGCATAGATAACTTTCTCATGACCGGCGCAAGGATAGCTTTCACCTCGTCCGGGGTAGCTGCCTCTTTCTCCATCCTCTCCCTTTCTTTCAAAAGTTCTTGTCTGTCACGCAACTTCTTTTCCCTCTCTTCCTTTGCACGCGCCGCGGCAGCCTCTTGCTGGTAATCAAACGAATTGCGTGGTTTATAAACCCAGTTCACGCGCTGGCCTACTGCGTTGGCGAATGTTCGCCGCCAGTCGATCGTAGCGCTGCGTCTGCGTTTTTTATTCTGCCAGCCGTCTTCAGTGCCCCAATAATCCAGATGCGACTTCTCAAGCGTAAGCCTGATATCCAGCAATGGGTGATACTTCTGACGTTTAGCGATCCACTCTGCGTCTGCGAGGAGCGCTTTGTAAGCCGATTCCTCCTCAGACCGATAGAGCTCAAAATCTTTTTTCCAAGTCGTGAAACTTCGTTCGTTATCACACACCTCAACCCCCGCGGGG
>WRCH01000118.1 GCA_009784115.1 Chitinispirillia bacterium | reverse complement strand
ATATAACATACACCTGTAATAATTAATTATCCATTAAAGTTAGGCGGGTGTCAATGGTGTGTCAATGGTTTTTAAATATTTTTTTTTCACCACGCTAAACGAACCCGGAATTATATTATTATACTGATTTATGCCGTGTACCGGTATACCTGCAGCAGCGTCACTTTATAAGCGGCTTTTGTGTATGTATTTTCAGCCATGTTTACAAGATAAGGATTTTTAAATGAAAAGAAAATTGACATTTTTTACAGTCATGCTTTTCAGTATAGCGGCGCTTGCCTCCGATCTCCCCAAAATCGCGGTCTACGTAACCGGCGCCGTTCCCGAGGGCGAAAAGAACGCGCTGGGCACCCGCATGCTCGCCTCTCTTGTAAACAGCGGGCGCTACATTGGCATAGAGCGCAGCGGCGCGTTTGTCGCCGAAATCATGCGTGAACAGCAAACTCAGCGCAGCGGCGCAGTAGACGACAGTCAAATCAGTCAGTTAGGTAAACAGTTCGGCGTCAAATACGTCTGCATAGCGGCTATCACCCCCGCCTTTGGCTCCTACCAGGTATCAGCAAGGATTGTTGACGTAGAAACCGCCGCGGTTGTGTTTATCGGCGAAGTGACAAGCCAGCTCAGAAATATCAGAGATATGACGCAGGCAGCAGACAAAATAGTACAAACGATGTTCGGTGACGGCGCAGAGCGCAGCAGCTTGATAAGCATGGGATTCGGCGGAGTCTATTCAAGTGATTTCGGAGGCGGAATTTTGTGGGGATCCTCAGGCGGCATTGGTATGCCGTACCGGGGTGTCGGCGCGTATATGTTTTTAGATGTGGCTTATGCGGAAATATCGGCGGCTCTGCTTATGGGCGGGGGCAAATGGATCAGCAATAATGAAAACGTCCCTAAAGAGAAGCTGCCGGAGACGTCGCGCACCTCGGTTAAAATCGGAGTGTTCGGAAAGTATCCGGCCGCGGTTTTACCGTCACAGAAAATGAGAGCGTTTCCGCTTTTGGGTATAGATTATGAGGCGGTTATTTCCAGTGACGAACGCACAAACGGAGTAAGCGCCGCGTTTGAAACGACCGGCGATTTAAGCGTTTTGTGGTTTAAGGGCGGCGGCGGCGCTGATATTGACATATCAAAAAGCGCCTATCTGCGCACGGAGCTTTTATACGGTTTGCGTACGGCCGCTAAGTTAGAGCGGGACGGTGTTGACGCAAGCAGCGCCGCAGGCGCGAAAACACGGCGCGGTCACGGGCTCACGTTAAGATGCGGCGCGGCCGTGAGGTTTTAATCTCCAAGGGGTTAACACGTGTTTTGCGTCCCTGCGGGACTATACGGAAGAGAGATGATTATGATAATACAAGTGAAACGGAACAAATTGGCGGCAGGCTTGTGCCTGATGTTACTTGCGTCTGTAATGATAACGGGGCTTATCAGCTGCAATGATCTTGGTCTTGGTAAAGGCGAGTGTGAGGGGGCTAATGAGTTTTTGGACAGGTTTAACACTATCGACGCGCATATTCCGGATATAACAACACAGCCCGCCGGCGGCCGGGTAGCAATAGGCGCGCCCGGCGATAAGCATACCCTGACCGTATCGGCAAGTGTGAGAGACGGCGGGACTCTGACTTATCAGTGGTATATGAGATTTATAAGCGGCAGCATCACCGGTTGGATGCCGATTGACGACGCGACAGATTCAACTTACGATGTGCGAAGCGACAGTTTGGCGATATATAACTTTTATGTAGAGGTGATCAACACAAATAACAGGGTTAAGGGCAGCAAAAAGGCGTCAATAAGCAGCGATTCAATCACGCTCTCAATCACCTCAATTGTGAATGCGCAGAAGCCGCATATAATCAATGATCCTGCCGGTGTGACGACAGTCACAATAAAGGAGGATGGAACGTATCCCCTGAGTGTAACAGCTTCGGTACAGAGCGGAACACTGAGTTATCAGTGGTTCAGGGCGCAAAACGCGCAGGGCGAAGGCGGAGTGCCTGTTAATGGGGACACAAATTCGGTTTTTAACGCGCCGATAGACAGCCTCGGCACATTTTACTACTACGTAGTGGTAACAAACACTATACCCGAAAATAACGACGGCGGTACGAAAACGGCGTCAATTACAAGCGAAACAGCCGCGTTAATTGTTAATGACAAGAGAAACGCGTTAAACCCGGTTATAAACACGTATCCAGGAGATACAACGGTAATGGCGGGCAGTTCGCTCACCCTAACCGTATCGGCAAGCGCTGCGGACGGGGACGGCGTACTCTCATATACATGGTACCGCACCGAAAGCAGAACCAGCAGCGGCGGAGTTGAGGTTGGCAGCGGCCGCTCTTTTACCGTGCCGACTACAGCGAAAAACACATTTTTCTACTATTGTTTAGTGACAAACACCATACCTGAAGGTGATGATACCGGTGAAACTACAGCGCAAGCGAGAGGCGGGTCGGTACGGGTCATTGTAAATGAGGCAGACGACGCGCATACGTACACGCTCAAGGTAACCAATCCGGGGGCGGGCGGAACACTCTCTGTAAATGGTGAAAGCGAATTGGAATTGACCGGCCTTCAAGCTGACGCGCCGATAAACATACTGGCTGAATCCGCGCAAAATTACGTATTTGTTAGTTGGACGATTACCGGCGGCGTAACTTTAACCAATGATAACGGTGTAAACAACCCGGTGATAACATTTGATATGCCCGCAAACGAGGTAAATGTAACCGCTAACTTTATATTGAGAACTTACAAGGTTACATTTATCGCCAGCAGCGGTCTTGTAAACGATCATAATACCGTAGTCATGGATGTGCAGCACGGGAAGACCCTTGAGTCGCTTTCGCTTTCTGCTGAAAAATCAGGTTTTACTTTTAACGGCTGGTTTTCGAACACAACCGGCGGGACAAAATATCCTGGCGATCATGTTTTTGTGAGAAGCGATACGCTTTATGCGCAGTGGATTCACAATGTCTCTCTTAATGTCAGTTCGCAAAACAGTAACCATGGTACCGTTACCGCTCCGCATCAGCAAAATCCGCCAGGCGTATCATTTAATATTTCTGCCCCTCCTAACACAGTAATCACTATTTTGGCTCAACCCAAGGATGGATATAGATTTACGAAATGGACAACAATATTGACCTTATCAGACGGCACCCCTGTTTTCGCCGACTCTACCAGTGCAAACACAACGGTTACAATAACAGGAAACGCAGATATCATGGCTAATTTTGTGCGGACATACACACTCACTGTTGAATGCAATATAACAGCCGGCGGCAATATCTGTTCATCCGCGGCGGTACAGTTTGACTCGGACGTTGCAAGTGATATATCCGCTGTTCCCGCAGACGGCTACAAATTCTTCAGATGGACGGTAGTGAGCGGTGAGGCGGCAATCGACAGCGCGTATAACATGGACGCTAAAGTTACATTGAAGTCTAACGCAACGATTCGAGCCGATTTCTATGAACCGTTGTATGACTCTAGGGATAGTGGCAGAGAGTATCGTACAGTATTAATAGGCGGTAAAACATGGATGGCTGAGAATTTGAATTATTCAGGTTCACCTAATGATGTTGGCGTTTGTTATGGTAATTTTAGTGATAACTGCGATCTTTACGGTCGTCTTTACAGATGGCATGAGGTTATGGCCATTGATTCTAAGTATGACAGTACCTCATGGGGCGGCAGTGATGTTGGTCATCAGGGAATTTGTCCAAAAGACTGGCGTGTTCCGAGTGATGCGGATTGGGATGATTTGATGATATCAGTTGGCGGTGTTCGCGCCTATGGTTATTGGGACGATGCAGGTATGAAGTTGAAATCTCAAAGTGGTTGGAGTCATGATGGTAATGGTACGGATGAATTCGGTTTTTCGGCTCTTCCCGGCGGCTACCGCTTCGCGAATGGCAACACCCGAGAAGCCGGCGTTTGGGGCCACTGGTGGAGCGCCTCAGAGCACGATACGGGCAACGCGGGGGACTGGATCATGTCCAATAGAGAAAACAGCGTGACCTCGCGCGGGAGCGGTAAGGATACCAGCTTTTCCCTGCGCTGTATAAAAAACTAACTAACCGCAAGCCGTCTTCGCGAACTTAAATCCGCACCCCTAAAGTCTAAAGGGGCGCTGAAAAAGGAGGGTATTTAAATGTTCAAATTAAGAGCTTGTACATTTTGCACATTGTCAGCGGCGCTGTTTTTAAGCGTAACGCTTGCCGTTGTATCAATTACTTCCTGTACCGGCGCTGATGGTATCAGCGGTATAGACGGCAAAGACGGCAAAGACGGCAAAGATGGTACAACGCCGATGATTACCGTTGGTACGAGCGGCAACTGGTTCATTAACGGTGTTGATACCGGAATAAAATCAACCGGTACAGACGGTTTGGACGGTACGGCGCCCAAGATTACCATTGGCGCAAACGGCAACTGGTTTATTGACGGCGTTGATACGGAGGTAAAAGCCGCGGGAACTGACGGGATAAAAGGCGATAAGGGCGATAAGGGTGAAGACGGTGAGGATGGGGAGAAAGGTGATAAAGGCGACAAGGGTGAAGACGGTGAGGTTGGAGAAAAAGGTGATAAGGGCGATGATGGGGAAAAAGGGGATAAAGGCGATACCGGCGATGGCTGCAGTGTTGCAGACGATCCTGATAACAGCGCTTTTTTGGTAATGACTTGCGGAAGCGGGGCCAATATTACAACAGTGAGATGGGCGAAGGCTATGTGCGGTGCGGCGGCTTATGATCCGGCAGATTATGTATGCCGCAGAGGCCGGGTTGGAATTGTTGATTCTCGTGACAACACATTTTACAGAACTGTGACAATCGGTAGTCAGACGTGGTTTGCTGAGAATTTGAATTTTGCCGGTGATAGCGATGATGTTGGCGTTTGTTATTTGAATAGTGCTGATAGTTGCGCTAAGTATGGCCGTCTTTACAGATGGAATGAAGTAATGAATATAGCTGCATCATTTAATAGTGCTCTGTGGGGTGGTAGTGATGTGAATCATCAGGGTGTTTGTCCAGTTGGCTGGCGTGTTCCGAGTGATGCGGATTGGACAACCTTGACGAATTTTGTTGGTAGTAACGCTGGTACTAAGCTTAAATCTCAGACGGGTTGGAATACAGGTAGTGGTTATATTCCCGGTACTGATGAATTCGGTTTTTCGGCTCTGCCCGGCGGCTACGGCTGGGGTGGCGATTTCGACGATGCCGGCAATTGGGGCACCTGGTGGAGCGCCACAGAGTACGACGCGTACTACGCGCGGTTCCGGGACATGGACTGGCGCTACAGCGGCGTGTACTCGAGCTGGAACACTAAGAGTAGCAGTTGTTCTCTGCGTTGTGTTCGGGATTGAAGCGGGGGGGCGCGTCTTTTTGCGCCTCCCCCCGTCCCACGCCGCGTTTTTTTGCGGCATGGGACGTTGTGGGGGAGCATGTGTGGCTTCCATCCACCCAAGGGGCTAAAGCCCCCGGTTACACTCTTTAGCCCCTAAAGGGGCGCGAGGAGCAGATGTGTTTTTCCGCACCCCTTTAGGGGTGCAAGAATGTAGCGCAGGGTTTCAACCCTGTGCGTTGTATGGATTACGCGTGTTGCCCCAAGGCGCGAGGAGCAGATGTGTTTTTCCGCACCCCTTTAGGGGTGCAAGAATGTAGCGCAGGGTTTCAACCCTGTGCGTTGCACGGATTACGCGTGTTGCCCCAAGGGGCGAGGAGCAGATGTGTTTTTCCGCACCCCTTTAGGGGTGCAAGAATGTAGCGCAGGGTTTCAACCCTGTGCGTTGCACGGATTACGCGTGTTACCCCAAGGCGCGAGGAGCAGATGTGTTTTTCCGCACCCCTTTAGGGGTGCAAGAATGTAGCGCAGGGTTTCAACCCTGTGCGTTGTATGGATTACGCGTGTTGCCCCAAGGGGCTAAAGCCCCGTATTTATCTGCTATATTTATTTTAGACATTTTGGCATGGTAGAACGTATTTTATACGTATTCCAAAATTACGCAGCTCCGTCCTCAATATCCAAGTAGAAAGGTTTTTCAAATGAGCGTTAAAATACTTCTCGACGAATCAGAAATCCCGCGCAAATGGTACAATCTCGCCGCGGACCTGCCGGCACAGCCGCCTTTGGCGCCCGACGGCAGCGCGCTTACACCCGAAGCGCTCGCGCCTGTATTCCCTATGAATCTCATCGAACAGGAAGTGAGCCAAGAGCGCTGGATAGACATCCCGCAAGAGATAATCGAGATGCTTTGGCGCTATAGACCCTCTCCGTTAAGAAGAGCGGTCTATCTTGAAAAAGCACTGGGGACTCCCGCAAAAATATTTTACAAAGACGAAAGCGTCTCACCCGGCGGAAGCCACAAGCCAAACAGCGCCATACCGCAAGTATGGTACAACAAACAGTTCGGCACAAATGTTCTCACCACAGAAACCGGCGCCGGACAGTGGGGCTGCGCGCTCTCTTTTGCCTGTTCGCTTATGGGACTTACCTGTAAAGTATTCATGGTGAGAATAAGTTTTGACCAAAAGCCTTTTCGTAAAGTTATGATGGAGACTTGGGGCGGGAAATGCGTTGCAAGTCCGTCGAACGAAACGGAGGCGGGGCGCAAGTATCTTGCGATAGATCCCAACATGCCCGGAAGTCTCGGAATTGCCATTAGTGAGGCTGTGGAAGCAGCGGTAGCTGACAAAAGCGGAAAAACCAAGTATACGCTCGGCAGCGTTTTAAACCATGTGATGCTTCACCAAACGATAATTGGTCTTGAAGCGAAAAAGCAGCTTGCAAAAGTTGGGATTAATAAACCTGACGTGGTGATCGCATGCGCGGGGGGCGGGTCTAATTTCGCCGGACTTGCTTTCCCTTTCATTCATGATAAAATTAACGGTTCGCAAATCGATATCATCCCCGTAGAGCCTACCTCCTGCCCTACTCTCACGCGGGGTTTATTCAGGTACGATTTCGGTGATACCGCAGGGCTCACACCGCTTCTGCCCATGCACACTTTGGGCCACAACTTCATGCCGGCGCCGATACACGCGGGCGGTTTGAGATATCACGGCATGTCGCCTCTTGTGTCTGAAGCTGTCAATAAAGGTCTCGCGTCGCCGATTGCGCTGCCTCAGACCGAATGCTATAACGCGGCGATTCAGTGGGCGCGTACAGAGGGATTCATTGTTGCCCCAGAGTCAAGCCACGCGATCGCGGCGACTATCCGCGAAGCTAACAAGGCTAAAGAAGAGGGTAAGGAGAAAGTGATATTGATGAATTTGAGCGGACACGGACAGATGGATCTTGCGGGCTATTCAAAGTTTCTCAATGGGGAGCTGACCGATTATGTACTGCCGCAAGAGGAGATTGACAGGGCGGAGAGAGAGCTTGATTCTTTGCCGTCATTAGTCGATCCTTAAAAACAGATTTTTATTATCCAACATTTACTATACATTATGTCCGATGTAAATGTGTGTGATACGTTTCTGAACATGTTTTCAAAAAAGACAAAAAACTTCCGCATCCATT
>WRCH01000117.1 GCA_009784115.1 Chitinispirillia bacterium | reverse complement strand
TACTTTTTCTCATGGGGGCGTTTCACCTTTTATTGTTGTAAAACATGTGGTAGTGTAATACAAACAATATAGATGTTGCGACCCCTTTTTTAATATGTTAAATTAACCGGACACTACTGATTTGTAACAATACCCGCAAATTTACTATTTTAATTAACTTGGCATTATCTCAAATGAAAACAGGGAGATCTAAAATATAAATGAGCAGCAGAAACGATATAACTCAGAAAATAGAGCCGGTTGCGTTTAAGAAAATAGAGACACCTGCGCCGGTATCAAGCTACTACGGTGTAAATACGTTCAGCGAATCCGCAATGCGGGAGATGATCTCTAAAGAGACATTTAAAGCGTTTAAAAAATGGCAGGAGGGGGGAGCCGTTATAAGCGCGGCTCACGCAGACGAAATCGCCGACGCAATGAAGGCTTGGGCGCTCACGCGCGGTGCCACTGCCTACTCTCACTGGTTTCACCCTCTTACCGGCCTCACAGCGGAAAAACACGACAGCTTTATAAACATAGTCCCGGATACGCAGGGCGTTATTGAGAAGTTTACAGGAAGTAAACTTATTCTGGGTGAGCCGGACGCCTCGTCTTTTCCATCCGGCGGTATACGCGCTACGTTTGAGGCGCGCGGGTATACGGCTTGGGATCCATCGTCGCCCGCTTTTATTACTGAAGTCGCGCTTGGAAAGACGCTTTGTATCCCCTCTATTTTTATCTCATATACCGGCGTTGCTCTTGACAAAAAGCTCCCGCTTCTGCGCAGTGAAGCGGCTGTAAATAAATCAGCCGTTGAATTGTTAAAACTTTTTGGCAGCGGTGTGAAGCAGGTATATTCCACATGCGGGCCCGAACAGGAGTTCTTTTTAATTGACGAAGCGTGGTGTAAAAAACGCGCGGATCTAATGCTAACAGGCCGCACTCTTGTCGGCGCTCCATCTCCAAAAGGGCAGCAGCTTGACGATCAGTATTTCGGTTCCATCAAGGAGCGGGTGCTCAATTACATGTACGATGTTTGCAATGAGGCATTTAAACTTGGGATTCCAGTTAGCACCCGTCACAATGAAACAGCGCCCCACCAGTATGAGTTCGCGCCGATATTTGAGCGTTCAAACCTCGCCGCCGACCATAATCTGCTTCTGATGGATGTGATGAAAAAAGCCGCTCTGCGCCATAATATGATGTGTCTTCTTCATGAGAAACCGTTTGCGGGTGTAAACGGAAGCGGCAAGCATGTCAACTGGTCTCTGTCAGATGACTTAGGTAATAATCTGCTTAATCCCGGTGATACTCCCGAAGAGAATTTAATTTTTCTCACAATTTTAGTTTGCGTAGTTCACGCGATTATGCGTCATGGCGATCTCTTGCGCGCGGCGGCGGCTGGAGCCGGAAATGAACACCGTTTAGGCGCAAATGAAGCTCCGCCCGCTATAATGAGCGTTTTTCTCGGCGAACAGCTTACAAAAATTGTTAATATGATTGAAAGCGGTAAAATAGAAAAAGCTAAAAAGCAGGATTTTGTTGATCTTGGCGTAAAACTTCTCCCTAAATTTATCCGCGACACTACAGACCGCAACAGAACATCGCCTTTCGCGTTTACAGGGACAAAATTCGAGTTCCGCGCGCTTGGGAGTTCCATGAACGTATCTACCACAGTCACTATCATAAATACGATAGTTGCGGATTCTATGGATATCATCCGTAAACGTATAAAGAGCGAACTTAAAAACAGTAAAAATTTTGGGAGCACAGTTCTGAAAGTTCTAAGCGCGTTTATCAAGGAGTCAAAACCTGTTCTTTTTGAGGGGAATAACTATTGTGATGATTGGGTGAGTGAGGCTAAAAAACGCGGACTTCCCAATACCGCTTCCACAGCGGAGGCGCTTCGCGCGTTTACCGTTCCAAAGACGATTGAGGTTTTCGAGCGCCATAAAGTTCTCTCAAAAGTAGAGCTTACCGCAAGGTATAACATCTGGCTTGATCTTTACGAAAAAACAGTTGATATCGAGGTGAGAACGCTTTCTGAAATGGTAAATACTCAAATCCTTCCAAGCGCCTACAGTTACCAAAGCGATATTGCCGCGGGGCTTGAACTGTTGAGGGATTTATCCGACGATATGACGATAAAAATGGCGGAAGGCGCTCTTGAGGATCGTCAAGAAGTTTTTGAAAATCTAACTGCCGACATCTTTTACATCCGCAAGAATCTCAAAGAATTAGACGCGCTTTTGGGAAAAGCAAATGCGCTTGATCAACAAGAAAAAGCATCTTTTTTCTACAGTGATATTAGGCCGCAGATGGCTCACATCCGCCGTCATGTAGACGCGCTTGAGTACACGATGCCAGATGAGCTTTGGCCGCTTCCCAAATACAGGGAGCTTTTGTTTATTTCGTAAACGCATGCTGTGATTCGATATTGCGCAGATGAATCACGCGTTTTGATGATCACAGTTAGAAAAATCGCCGCGCGCGGGCAGGGAGTCAACTCCGTCCCCCTTAATGCCTTTGAATAATGCTACGGAGTTTGCAAACTCCGCCGATTCAAACGCGTCGTAGCCCGCGGCGATGCTGTGGAGATAGCCGCCGTTAAAAGCGCTCCCGACAAGAGTAGGGGAGCGGAAAGTTTCCGCGGCGTTTGGTACGGGGAACTCTCTTATCTTTCCCTCATGCCCAACCATACAGCCGCCGCTTCCCATTTTTACCACTACAATGTCTACGCCTCTGTCCCAAAGAAATCCAATTACGTCAAGCGGCCGTTCATATCCGAAAAGCGCTTTTGACTCTTCCGGTGATGAGGGGAATATCACATCTACAAGCGGCAGTACACTCCATAGACTCTCTCTTGCGTCGTCAAGCGACTCCCAGCGGTGAAGCCTCAGGTTGGGGTCGTAGGCTGTCATTGTGTTATTGCAGTGAGCGAAGTGAAACGCTTTGAATACCGCGTGGCGCGCGGCTTTTGATACTGATTGCAGTTCGCTTGAAGCGTAAACGATTTTACTCTTTTCGATGAGTTCATCGTAAATCATTGATGGTGCGATATGTTTTGCCGCGGTGCCGGGATGATGGATAAGGTACTCGCGGCTTTCGGGGTGGAGACTGCTTGTAAAGTAGAGGCCGTTAAATCCCTGGCAAATGTTAAGATGATCGATATTTATCCCCATAGAGGTAAGCCGGTCGCGGATAAAACCCTGAAACGGGTCACGGGCAACGGCAGAGAGAAGCTGAACGCCTGAGCCAAGCCGCGCCGCGGCGGCGGCGGTAACAAGATCGGCCCCGCCGATATCCTTTTTAAAAGAGCCGCATTTAACTATCTCGTTCTCACAGCTGAACTCTACAAAACACTCGCCTATAACAAGCAAGTCATAATCTTTTTTGGGAGGTAACATTTAGATACGCCTATCTCAAATGAGAAGGAACAGGCACCGTTTCAGTCAATCCCGGAAGTCTGCCGTCCTGCACGATCCACCCGTTTTCGGTTTTGAATCGTCCGCCGATAGTACCGTCCGCGATAATCTGCTCTTTTGTTATGTCAAGACCGTCTCTGCCTCTTTCGGTTTTGGCCGCCCACTCTGTATTACCCGCGTAATTTGTTATACCGGCAAACGCTATGTTTCTTATCATTGTTAATCTGCTGTTGTTATGTCCCTGCACTCGTGACGCGACTCCGACGGTTGCTTTTACGCTTGGATTAAGAGCGACATTATTAGACAGTGTGTCTAAAACCGGTGCCGCCTGCGCGGTTTGCCTTGCGGCAGGTCTTGCGGTTTGCTTAGCGGGCTGTTTAGCTTTTGTTTTTGCCGCCGGCTGTTCTCCCTGTCCCTCAAGCCCCGCCTGTCCGACTATTCCGCCGACAAAAGTTCTTCCGCTTACCTCGCCGATAGAGTAGCAGTTTCTAACACTTGCGCCCTGATGCACATGTCCCGCGATACCGCCGCCTTTAGAGCCGGTGGTGACCTTGGCGCTGCTGTAGCAGTTTGAAACGATACTGCCCCGGTCTTTAACGCCGCCCGCGATACCGCCTACAGCTAATTCTCCGGTTACGTTATTTGCGCTGTGGCATTTTGTTACTCTGCTTGCGCCGTCTACTTCGCCTACAATACCGCCGATGTAGTTATTTCCGTTTACGTTTGCGTTGGAGCTGCACTCTGAGATATTACTTCTTCTGCGCGCATATCCCAAAACTCCGCCGACGT
Source organism: Chitinispirillia bacterium (assembly GCA_009784115.1). Classification (GTDB taxonomy): domain Bacteria; phylum Fibrobacterota; class Chitinivibrionia; order Chitinivibrionales; family Chitinispirillaceae; genus WRCH01. Next base: position 3,399 of record WRCH01000117.1, on the reverse strand, counting down.
AGGCACCGGCGTTGATCTGTCCGCTCCCTCTGCTGTTAAGTACGGTGCTGTTACCGGCGCCGCCCGCTATCGCGCCGGCTCTGCTGTGAGCGGTGATATTTACATCTACGACGTTTACACTTTTAACAGTCGCGCTGTCGATACGGCCAAACAGTCCGGCGTAGAAGAGCATTGGGTCGTTTATGTAAAGTCCGCGGATGGTTCTTCCGTTACCTTCAAACGTACCTTTGAACATCGCTCTTTTGCCGCCGATGGGAACCCACCCCTTACCTTCGTTAAATTTACTTTTTGCGTGGTAGCCGCCCAGGTCTATATCCGCGCCGAGTATAATAGTTTTACCCTTAAAGCGTTCGCCGCTTTTAACAAGTTTCGCAAGACCGGCTAATTGACCGGCAGTAGTAAGCGTGAACTCTTTATCATCTTTGTTATACCAATCCTTAACAGGCTCCTGCGTTGGTACGGCGGGAGCGGAGGCTTTCTGTCTCTCTGTACCGGCCGCTCTGCCGGCGCTGCCTTCCTGCTGTGAACCGGATGCAGTAGTTTTTTTGCAGCCGTGCAGTCCCGCAAAAATCATAACAGCGATCATTAATAATATGGAAGTTCTTGAAATAGCGCGTTTCATAGTATTCTCCTTATAAGCAACTTAACAGCATACATATACTGGTGAACGGCATAAATTGGCACTGCACCGCACGCAGCTGCACGCAGGGCCGTAAGGCTGCTTAGCGGCACAGCGTCAATTTATGCCGTGGTTCAGTATAACTGTATAATATACTATATGTATCTTGGAGAATTGTAATTTTATATGGAAATATTACCGGTAAGTTTTGAACCGTCCGGTATGAATACCGGATTGCTTTGGGTGTTAGTGATGAGTGCCTGTCCGGTTACGGTGATGTTTTTACCGAAATGAACATCTCCCGTGATTTTAAGCGACTCGCATTCGGCAAGCGAGGGGGCGCCGTGGGGGAAGCGTTTTTTGAGTTGGTCTAAACGGCTGTAAAATTGCGCGTCGAGGGTGATGTTTACCTGAGCGGCTTTTCGGTTTGGATTTACAGTTACGTGATAATCGGAGCAAAGATCATAGTAATCTGACCACAAGAGCAGCAGCTCTTCGCAGTTTTTAACAGGCGCAAAACGCTCCCTTGGCACTCTGAGAGCGTCGGCGTTTTCAAAGACCGAGACCGCACTGCCCATTGCGCTTTCCAATTGAATTACATCAGGCGAACCGCTGTCTCTTATGTCAAGTTTTTTCGTGTTGCGTATCATCGGCAGATCAAGCCTGCCTTTTTTCCAAATCTTGCTTAGCGCGTCAAGGCGGATCCAAAGATTATTTGTGTTAAAGTACCGGTGGCGCTTTATATCGGCAAAACTTTCGCTGTCCTCTTTGCGGCACTGCGCTACCTCTCTTAAGGTAAGTTTTCCGCTCTTTACCAATCTTGCAAGGTGGCCGCCTTTGCGGTCCATAAATGTGCGGTCTGTCACCTCCATCAAAAACGAGAGCTCTCTATTAGAAAAGTAGCCAAGGATTGAGGTATCAAGCGTAGCTCCCAAATTATCTATGTTTGAGATAAACGCGTATTTATAGCCTCTTTCTAAAAGTTTGTCAAGAATTCCGCTGCTGTAGATGGCGGCGTACAGATCGCCGTGCCCCGGTGGGTTCCACTCAAAATAGGGAGATTGCGGGCAGGAGACCGGTTTAAGGTTAGAGGCCATGATTTTTGGAAACTTGTGCTGAATAAAGGAGAACGGTACATCGTTTTTAATATCTTCGTATTTGTCAAGCGCTTTCAAAGAGTCGTTATCAGTATTAAAACTGTTCATCAGTATAAGAGGAATGTTAATTTTATACTGCTTATTGAGGTTTCTTATCTGCAGCGCGGTGATATCAAGAAAAGAGAGGTCGTTTTTTACGGTGATTAGAGATTTTGCGGTTGAGAGTCCCATTGTTGTGCCAAGGCCGCCGTTAAGTTTTATTATAACGGTGCGGGAGAGCGCCTCTGCGCCGGCAGTATTCATATTTTTACTTTTAGTGAGGACGTCAATTTCATCAGGAGCTACAGGGATTAACTCTTCTTCGCTGATACAGCCTGTAGATCCATTGGATAAAAGATGATAGTCGTACAAAAAGGTATCAATAGCTACCCCCGGCTGACCTTCACGTTCCATCTTTTCTATGAATAGAGCTGTTTTTTCGTTGATATCGCCGCTCAAAATATACCTGCTTTTAATTAATGATTATCAGTTAAATATAGATTAAGTGCAAATCGCTGACCAAGATATACTGCATAACGGCATAATTTAACACTGTGCCGCTAAGCAACCTCACGGCCCTACGTGCAGTTGCGTGCGGTGCAGTGTTAAATTATGCCGTACACCAAGATAGTTATTTTACAAGTTCCGACACGTACACTAATTTTATTCCGTTTTCACTCATTGTTTGGAGCTCTTCCTTAAGCACCGCGATAAACGCGGCGTTAGGCGGAGCTTTTATGATAATGCGGCCGGTTTTTTCTGCCGCCATCGTGAATCTGCGCAATTTTTCTCTGATCCGCTCAGGGGAGTCCGACGCCTCAATTGAACCCTGTATGGGGGCGCTTGGCACTTTGTGTTTTGAGGCGAGAGCGGGGATTATGGAGTTTCGGGCGTTTTCAGTATATACAAAATAACCTCTGCGGCGGCCCACCTCGGAGAGAATTATATCCATCGCTCTTGAGTCATCCATCACACGGCTTCCAAAAAAGTTGGAGACGCCCTTGAGCTCCGGTATTGAGCTTGCGGCTTGTGAGATGGCGCCTCTTATTCTCTCTTCGGGATGGTGTACCATTATCATCGCCTGCCTGTGTTTGGCAAGTTCGCTTTGAGGTAACGGTTCCATCGGCAGAAGCATTATTACCTCTTTTTTGTACTCATTTGCGATCTGCGCGGTCCAGGGGGCGCGCTTTTGAGCCGCGACAAGCGATACTGTTAAAGGGTGGGGGAAAGAGAGGTATTCGGTTATTGTCTGGGTCGCTTCAAAGCCGAAATCTTCAATAATTACCGCCATGCGGGCAGTGTTTGAAAAGGAGCGGCCTGAGCGCCGTATTTTTAAGTTGACTTTAGGAAATTTGGGGTCGGCGCTTTTAAATATTACCGCGCAGTTGCTTGCGGACGCGCATACTCCGTCTTCAACGCTGTATGGTGTTCCGTTTGCGCTTGCGGCAAGCTCCCACATCAGCCACTCTATGGGGCGCCCCCGCGGAAGCGCCGCGCTTATCTCTACAGTACTGTCTTTGCTGACAAATTTTATGGAGTAGTCCGACTCTCTCATTTCGAGTTCGGCGAACTTTTGAGTTAAATTAGCCTGCAGTTTCCCGGCGCTCTCCGCGCTTTGCGTTAGAGCCTTAGAGCGTTTTTTTT
>WRCH01000116.1 GCA_009784115.1 Chitinispirillia bacterium | reverse complement strand
GTAAGTTTTCTGTTAGACTGCACTGTAGTTGTGCCAGATGTATTTATACTACTGCCATATACCGTTCTATTTGTATTTATGGTTCCTGATACTGTTGTTGCCGATGATCCGCAAAGCGCCATTTTTCATACTTCAAACGCAACAACTCTAAACTCACAAGCATAACATAATATCTGATTGATTAACTGCGTCCCGTACATTATTTTAAGATATTTCACATTTTGATTTTAAGGAGTATCACACTATGCTTGACATCACAAACAAATGGGCGCTGATAACAGGCGCGAGCCGCGGAGTCGGTAAAGAAGTAGCAAGAGCGATGGCTGCGAAGGGATGCAATCTCATCCTCCACAGCCGCAAGTTAGAAAACACCAATAATATCACCGCGGAACTTTCAAACTCCGGCGTAAAGATATTGCAGGTAGAAGCTGAACTTTCAGATATCGCAAAAGTCAAGGAATTAGCGTTAGAGGCTGAAAAACTGTCCGGCGGTCTTGATATCCTCTACAATAACGCCGCCTTAATGACTCAATACCGCCCCGATTTTTATTCGGCTCCCGAAGACGAGTACATAAAAAGTTTCACAGTAAACACTATCGCGCCTATTACGCTTTGCAATATGATCATCCCCAAAATGATCGAACGGGGTTTCGGACGCGTCGTGAACGTGACATCAGGAATAAAAGACGAACCTCAGCTGATGCCCTATGCCGCGTCAAAGGCGGCTCTTGACAAATATGTTTATGATATGACCCCTCATCTCAAGAACACCGGCGTACTTATGAATCTGATGGATCCGGGCTGGCTGCGAACAGACCTCGGCGGCCCCAATGCGCCTAACGCGGTTGAGTCGGTGATCCCCGGTGCGCTCGTAGCGGTGCTTCTCACAGATGATACATGCGGCAAGTTTTTCCACGCGCAGGATTATAAGGCGAGTTGATTTGTCGGAGCGAGGGGGGAAATTTCCGCCCCTCGCTCTTACCATTATTACTCACTGCTCTTAACAGTAACAACACCCTCTAAATTCATATTGCCTCTTGTCGTTGAGAACGCGGCGGCGCTGTCAAAGAGAGCGGCTGAATCTGCATCGCTTAGAGCAACAGCGGAGGGAATGTCTTGCACAGCCGCTTGAGATGCCAAAGCTTCAGGCGCGGCTGTTTCACCCAATAGCTGCGCGCTCATTTTTTGAGCGCTTATGGAGTGATACTGGACGTATCCGCCGATCGCTGCCATAATCATAAGGATATACAGAGGCGCAGCAGCGCGTTTTTTCAAGAAAAGCGGTATAAACGCAGACGTATACCTCTTTTTCGCAACTGAGCAAACTCGTATAATCTCTTTGTCTGCAGACTCGGAGGGGGTTTCTTCTAAATTCTTTGCGTTATAATAAGACACGCGCTCCTTTTTGTACTCTTCTGTTTCGTACCTGCAGTCACTACACACCAAAAGATGCGCCTCATATTGTCGGATCTCGTGCTCATCCAGTTCTCCTGACACGTATAGTAGACCGGACTTCTCAAACTCATTGCACGCCATCGACCCCCCTTTTCTTTAGTTCCTTCCGAATGTTTTTAAGCGCGAGGCGCATGCGGCCGAGCGCTGTATTTATAGGACAATCCATAATATCCGCTATCTCCTTAAAGGGGACGCCCCCAAGCTCCCGCAAGAGAAAAACCTCTCTTTGCTGCGGGTCGAGTGTCTCTACCGCCGCGTTTATAAATGTACGCAGATCACGGTTAGAGAGCTGTACGTCCGGGGCGTCTATCCTTGAGCCCACAGACCCTTCCGTGTTATCCTTGTGGTCGGTTTCAACCTTCGCGTGACGGAAGAAATCGATCGTGCGCTTGTGCGCGATTCCAAAAAGCCAGCTTAAGAAGCTCCTGTTTCGGTCGAACTGCTCCGCGTTGCGAAGCGCCGCCAAAAATGTCTCCTGAAGCAGGTCTTCCGCGATCTCTCTGTCGCCGGTCATTCGTACCAAAAAACCAAACACCCGGTTCTTGTACTTGCCGTAGAGTTCCGAGAACCCACGCGAGTTTCCGCCAAGCCACATATCAAACAGATGCTGATCATCGTTTGTTTGTTGTTGCATCATAAGTCATTACGTTCTTCCGGATTGAAATATTGTTATTTTTATTAATTATTATCTAAAAATAAATAAAACAGATATAAATTGGGAAATTTCCCGAATCTATTTATACAATAATATACCGCAATCAGCGTTCCGAATGCCGGCTGGCTATATTAATGTACAATATAAATTTACACTGTGCCGCTAAGCAGCAGAGCCGGCCCTGCGTGCAGTTGCGTGCGGATTTATATCGTGTACCAATATATACTGTGTCACCGTTGAACAAAATCCGCAAAGATTTTGTTGGTTTTTCCCCTAAAATTCTGCAATTACGGCCTCCCCGTTGAACATTTCTTCAACGCTTTTTGTAAAAATACCGTGCGCTGTGAACATAAAACGGTTATATTGATATAGAGGGCAATGTTTGAAGAAGTAAAAAGCAAACGGTAAATCTCAACAGAACAGTAATCCATATTTATTGACAAAACTAAATATGGGGTATACAATATAAAGAGTACCTAAAAACATGGGGGTAGTATGAAAAAGTTAGTGTTGATCACCATCATTCTTTCGCTTGTAAGCTCAGCTTTCGCTCAGCAGCGTCCGCGTCAGCCCAATGAGACGTTTCTTTCGAGGCAGTATCCAACTCATTTCAGCACCGCGAATTTGCGCGACCATCCGTGGCAGCGCCAGCAGGAGTCTCGCAGATTTGTGATACTGTGGGACGATCAGCAGGCGCCCATCTCTGAGTCGGCAAGACGTAGTGCGCTTGATCAGCTTGAAGAGATTTTTGACGTGTTTATATATGATAACGGCTTTCGCCATCCGTATGAGGGACGCGCCGACAATCAGAGATATAAGATGTGCGTTTACGTGCTGCGTCCTAATGAGGGATGGGCGTTTGGCGGAACTACGGGCAGCCCCAGCGGCCCCGGGATGTGGCTTGCCGCCGGTGCGGTAGGGGACTGGTGGGCGCTTGCGCATGAGTTCGTGCACGGCTTGCAGTCAATGGCCGGCGGTATGGCGGGCGGGAACACGAATCAGGGTACTAATTTTAGAGGATGGTTCTACGAGTCACACGCTAATTTGATGCCTCACCTTGGCCGTACAAACGAACTGCACGGCTGCTCAGAGATGGCATTGCGCATGGCGCACCGTTATCTTGGCAGCACGCGCAACCACTACTGCAACTGGCCGTTTTGGGAGTATGTTGTTCATAGATACGGCATTAAAGCGGTAAATGATCTTTGGCTTTCGGCTCAATCGGGCGCTAATCACGACCCTTTTACAGAGTTTATGCACCGTCAGGACAGAATGTCGCAGCGGGATTTTGGGGACGTACTTGGGGACTTTGCAACCAAGATGGTTATCTTTGACATCAACCGTCATCAGATTCACGGCGAAACGACTCTGCGCAACAGCGTTCACCACAACACCGCTTACGCTAACCGCGGTTCCTCACGCTTTCGCAGCGGCTGGAACAACGTAAACGCGCGTTACAGGCGTTCGAGATTTACGTATTTGGAGGAGCTTCCAAACACCCCGGCAGGCAACAACGCTAACGGCAACCGCTATGTTGTACCGTTCGCCCAAGCTCCCCAGCGTTATGGATATAATGTAATACGTCTTTATCCGGATAACGGCGGTAACTGGACGGCTAACAGCAGCGTGACCGTGCGCTTTCGCGGCGATGTTCAAACAACTAACAACATAACAAACTATACAAAGAGCCTAAACCTTGAACCGGCGGCGGCGAACCTCCACGGCAATCCCGGCAGCGACTGGCGCTATGGGCTTGTTGCGGTTACAGGCGACGCTACCTCAAACAGCGGTACCGTTACCGCGCGTTACAGCCGGCTCATGCGCGCCTCGGATAATAATCCCGACGTAAGCATGACGATGCAAAACGGCGAGACGCAGCTCTATTTAGTCGTTGCCGCCACACCGACCATCCACCACAGGATAAGCTGGGATCAGTTCTATTATACGATATACAGATTCCCTTACATGGTTGAGATCAACGGCGCGAGCCCCGAGGGTTTTCAGACGATGAGCACTACAAATATGACAAGACACGCCAACGGCAACGGCTGGAGATCCAATACGTCAACCGTGGCCGCAACCGCGTTTATAGGCCCCAACGCCCGTGTTGAGGGCAACGCACGCGTTGAGGGCAACGCACGCATCGAAGGGCGCGCCCGCGTGGCCGGCGGTACGGTTCGGGGCAACGCAATAGTTCGTGATCACGCATTTGTAAACGCTGGAACGATTGAGGGCAGCGCGATTATCGAAGAGGGCGCCAATATTTGGGGCGGAACATTTACCGAAAACGCACGCGTTGGCGGTGTAGCTAACGTTATGCTGAATAACAGCGGCAGAGTAACCGGCAACGCGCGAATCAGCGGCGTGCCGTGGATTGACAATGTAAATCTGCAAATGTCAGGTACCGCGCAGATCTACGGCGATGCTGAGGTTCACGGCGTTACCGTGAGCCGCGGGGTCTTCACAGGGTTTATTGATCAGGGTATAACAAACAACGCACAGCACGGATCGAATCTTACCGCGCTGCCCCGCGAGGTAACAGCGCCAAGATCAATGAGGTGGTCAGGAGATCAGCAGACCGATATTGCTTCTGTTCCCGCTGTTTTGGCCGCAAAGCCCAACACATTCAGAATGAACAACCACGGTGTATTTAACTATAATCTCACCGACGGAGTAAGCGGAGCGCAGTTAAAGGTATTTGACATCCGCGGAAAATTGGTAAACACGATACCGCTGAACGGTATGAGCGGAACGGTAAACACACGGACAACCGCGGGTCAGATGGTTTTTTGGCGTGTTGAGGGCGCCGACGGAAAGATCATAGGAAAAGCCGGAAGCGGGGCGTTGGTCAGGTAGAGACAAGGCATGCCTTGTCTGCACGATTGCGGTATAGTGTTTTGATTTAGTATGATGACGGTAATTTCGCAGGGGCGGGGTTCATCCCCGCCCTTGCGTTTAGGATGAAAATAAAATAATCATAACCCATAACAAGGGATAAAATCATGTTTAAAAAATCGTTGTTTTTGACAGGTATCCTGCTGCTGTCATCTTTGACATTCGCGCAGAATCAGACGTTCACTCTTCGGCCCGGCATTACGCCTTTTGTAAGGGCGACGGCGTCAAACGGGGGTCTTGACAGAAACTACACTAATCCCAATTTTTACGAATCTGAAAGGTTCATCATCAGATACTGGGAAGACCGCGCCCACGATGCGTTTGTTAGTGCGGAGACGGCAGAGAACAGACTTCGTTCGCTTGAAACCGCGTACGATTCTATCGTCACCGCTTGGAACTTTTATCCCCCTTTTCACGTTAACAGGAGCAATCCGGCGACATACGGTACTCCGGTGGTCAATACGCTGTACAAATCCGAAGTTATTGTAACGCGCGGCAGAAATAACACTTCCGGTACAACCCTGTGGGCTGACGGCGGCGGCGCCGCGTACGGCGGTCTTGTGGGCGCGTGGAACAACGGCGGCGCGACCAGCACCGAGCGGCCTTTACAGTGGATCGGGGCGGGGCTTAGCGCCACCACCCTAACTCATGAGTTAGTGCACGGGCTTCAGCAGATGTCAAGCGGAATGCGCGACAGCGACTTTGTCGGCTGGTTCCACGAGTGCCACGCTCAATTCCTCACTTCTTTAGTGCATGGCGGCACATCGGGCGGGCTCACTGCTTCCCGCGTAACTAAGCGCCAAGCGCACCTGCATACGGGTTACGCGCGTTCACGTTATGAAAACTGGCCGTGGCTTGAATACATCCTTCATTTTGAACAAACCGGCACGCATTCCGCAGCGGCAGGCCGTCGCGACAGACTGCGCAGTAACAGACAGGATGGAATGGATTTTATAAATAGAATATGGACTCACTCCCCCGGCCGCAGTGATAATGCCAGAAGAACCGCAGACCCCTTTACAGAAGCCGCGCGCGTCAACAATATGACTTGGTCGGATTTTGGGGATGTGATGGGGCATTACGCCATGAGAAGCGTAACTTTTGATTACGGTCCGCGCAGAGCGACTTTCCGCACCAATTATAACGCTGCAAGCGTAAACGATCAGGAAAGACATCAGAGATACACCTATTTGCAGGCTCTTGACACTAATGATTTGGCCGCCTCAAATAACCGTTACGTATCGCCTCACGCTTACGCTCCGCAGAGGCTCGGCTTTAACATCATCCGCCTCTATCCTGAAGGCGGCGGTAACTGGACGGCTAACAGCACCGTTACCGTGCAATTCCGCGGCGATGTGCAGACAGCCAACAACAGGACGAACTACGTACGGTTGACACCCAACAACCAAGACAACACTCCCGGCAGGCTTGAGCCTGCCGCAGAGCATGTTCACAACAACCCGGGAAGCGCTTGGCGCTATGGTCTTGTTGCCGTTACAGGAGATGCGGCGTCAACAGCGAATACTGTAACAGCGCGCTACAGCGACCTCATGCGTACCGATACCAGCGGCGCGAACAGAGGACGCGGTCCTAACGTGTCAATAACCATGCAAAGCGGTGAGACTCAGCTGTATTTGGTTGTGACAGCGGCTCCTACTCAGCCTCATAAGTTAAGGTGGGATCAATACCATTACACGACATACCGCTTTCCTTATATGGTGCAGATCGACGGCGCGAAGCCTCAGGGTTTCCAAACGGAATCGCCAAGCGGTACTAACACTTGGCGTACCCACACTAACGGCGGCGGTCAAGTCGCGAGTAACGTAACTGTTCCCGCCACCGTTTTTGTCGGACCGCACGCGAGAGTTTTCGGCGGTACATTAGCGGGTAACGCACGTATTGAGGGCCGTGCGGTTGTAAGAGGCGGCACTGTTCGCGGTGATGCGGTTGTTCGTGATCATGCTGTTGTAAGAAGCGGTACGGTTGAAGGTAACGCGATTGTTTCAGACGGCGCGACTATTTGGGGCGCTACGGTTAACCAAAACGCGAGAGTCCACGGTTCCGCGCTTCTTACAGGCGGCACGGTGACAGGAACCGCGCAGGTCGGCGGCGCGGCTGTAATCAGCGGCGGTACCATCTCCGGTACGGCGCAGGCTCTTGGCGATGCTTTCGGCTCATTGACTCAGAGCAGCGGCGTTTGGTATGCCGCGGGCAGCGGCGCTTCGGGTGATACACAAGGCGCAAGCCGCACCGCAGTTCCGGTAGAGTTTACAAAAGCGCTTAGCAGAACTTGGTATGGTGAAGATCAAACATCCGTGACGGATATGACGCCTGTCATTGCAAGGAACACAAACAATACATTCCATCTTGACAACCGCGGAACACTGCGTTACAATCTTGCGGGCGCGCCGTCGGCAACCTTACGAATTTTCGACAGCCGCGGACGCGTCATCAAAACAATGACCCTGAGCGGTTCGCAGAACATGGTCAGCACCAACATCAACGCAGCTTCACAGATGCTGCTTTGGAAGGTTGACGTTAACGGGAAGATTATTGGTCAGGGCAGGGTGAACGTTAAGAATTAGTCGTTCCTTAAAAACAGCTTTTGTTTAATAATATCACCAAGATATTGTTAAAAAGATGTTAATAATCTGCAAGTAATGATTTATTTTGTATAAAAAGCTTGCAAATTTTTCTTGGAG
>WRCH01000115.1 GCA_009784115.1 Chitinispirillia bacterium | reverse complement strand
GCTGGTACGGTTACGCGCACGCAACCCCAGGGCTGAAGCCCTGGGTTACAATCTAAGCTCCCCTAAAGGGGCGCTGGAAACGGAGAAACATGTAGAAAAATCCTTAAGTTGACTGCATTGGGGAAGCGTGAGATCACCAAAATGATAAAGGACTTGCACAACAATGATCGCAATTGACACAATTAAAAAATGGTATGACAATTACACCGGTTCATTCAGCTCAGAAGATAAAGATACGGAGAGCGCTCTCAGGCTCAAAGAGCAGCACTGCAAAAGAGTTATGGGTGAGATCATACAGATCGCGCGGTCGCTTGATCTGTATGAAGATGATATCTCTTTGGCTGCGGTTACCGGCTTATTGCATGATATCGGCCGATTTGAACAATATCTAAAATACCGTACTTTCCTTGATGTAAAATCTGTAAATCACGCGGAGCTTTCGGTATCAATACTGAAAAAAGAGAATGTACTGGGTGAACTTACAAAAGAGAGCGCCGGTGCTATTTTACAAGCAATAGAACTTCACAATAAGGCTCAAATTCCTTCAAACTCGCATCTCTTGTGCAAGATGGTAAGGGATGCAGATAAACTTGATATATGGAATATCGTATTGCAGCACTTTGAAAGCGGAGCCGGCAGAGAGAGTACGACAAATTCTGTCGAACTTGATCTTGACAATACTGACAGTATAAGCGGCAATGTAATTGAGGCAATTTTGAGAGGCGCGCCGTGGGAAGTAAAGGCGATGAAATATGTCAACGATTTTAAACTGCTTGTAATGTCTTGGGTGTTTGATATTAATTTCAAGTTTTCATTTAGTCAAATTATTGAGCGGCGGTATCTGCCGAGGCTTTTTGTTACATTGCCTCAAACGATAGAGTGTAAGCGGGCTTTTGAACGCTGTATGAAACATTTGGAAAGCGCCTGAAGCAGCGGCCTTATCTTATTTGTCAAGCACTTTCTTGCGCAGCTCTGAAAGCATCATCAGCGCGTCAATAGGCGTCAGCGAATTAATATCAAGTGTTTTCAGGCGGGCTGTGATTTCAAGCGCTTGGGAGTTTATAGCATTCAGCTGAACGCTCTCCTCATTTTTATTGTTATCGCTTTCAGCGCTGCGTGCAAGCATCGGCTTATTATCAGGAGTGAGCTCCATGTTTTCAAGATTATTCAGAATCTCTTTCGCGCGCAGTATCACAGACGTCGGTACTCCCGCAAGGCGCGCTACCTGTATACCGTAGGAGTGATCGCATGATCCGTTGTCAATCTTGCGCAGGAAGATTATCTGATCGTTCCACTCCTTGACTTTTACGTGCAGATTTTTTATACGCGGGTAAATAAGAGACATCTCCGTAAGCTCATGGTAATGAGTGGCAAAGAGAGTGCGCGCCGCGCGTCCTTTAGATTCGTGGAGATACTCCGCTACCGCCCATGCGATGGAGATACCGTCAAAAGTTGACGTCCCTCTTCCCACTTCGTCAAGCAGAACAAAAGATTTATCCGTAGAGTTATTAAGGATATTCGCAACCTCAATCATCTCAACTAAAAACGTACTCTGTCCCCGCGCAAGTCTGTCAGACGCGCCTATCCTTGTAAAAAATTTATCAACGATTCCAATCTGCGCGCTTGCGGCCGGAACAAATGATCCCATCTGAGCCATAATCGCGATAAGCGCGTTTTGACGCAAGTAGGTTGATTTACCAGCCATGTTGGGCCCTGTGATGAGCAGTATCTGCGATTCGCCGGATGTAAACTCCGCGTCGTTTGGCACAAATTGATCTCCGGCGCACATCTGTTCCACTACAGGGTGGCGCCCCTCTTTTATTACCATGTCTGCGCTATTGTCAAGTGTTGGGCGGCAGTAGGAATTTTGCGCGGCAGCGCGGCCCAATGATACAAAGACGTCAAGGGTGCTTATTGCAAGGGCCGCCTTTTGTATCCGCTCACAATGAGAAGCGATCTCTTTGCGCAATTCCACAAAGATTTGAAACTCTATCATCTCGATCTTTTCCTGAGCGCCGAGGATTTTGTCCTCCATCTCCTTTAGATCAGGGGTTATGTAGCGTTCACCGGTTGTCAAGGTCTGTTTGCGGATGTAATTTTTGGGGACACTTTTAGCATTGGCGCTTGTGATCTCAATATAATAGCCAAATACTTTGTTGTATCCCACCTTTAATGACCCAATACCTGTACGCTCACGCTCAGTCTCTTGGAGACGGGCAATCCACTGTTTACCGTTTGTAGCGGCGTCATGAATCTCATCAAGAGCCGCGCTTACGCCGCTCTTGATCATCCCGCCCTCTTTAATCGCAAGCGGCGGATCATCAACAAGAGTTGTACCTATACGCTTAACAATATCTTCAAATCCGCCAAGATCATGGCAGATATTTGATATAAGAGATAGAGTACAATTATCAAGTTTCTTTTGCAGATACGGAAAAGCCATAAAAGAGTTTTTAAGCGCATTAAGATCGCGCCCGTTGGCTCTCTCAAATGTCACTTTTGAAATAAGCCGTTCAAGATCAGCTACGCTTTTAAGAAAAAGCTCAATTTCCCCTCTGACAAAAGTATCATTTTTGAACCACTCCACACAGTCAAGACGCTCGTTTATAGCGTTTACGGATACAAGCGGATGCGAAAGCCAGCGGCGCAGCATCCGCGCGCCCATTGAGGTGCTCGTATAGTCAAGTACGTTTATAAGAGTTCCGCTGTTGCCGTCGTCAGACTGCATCGGTTTAAAGAGTTCAAGATTCCGTATCGTAGACGGATCAAGCTCCGCGCAGGAGTTGTTGTTTGCGAGAGTGAGCGCTGTTATGTGGCGAAGTTCATTTTTTTTCTGCTCTTTAAGATAACGGATAAGAGCGCCGCCCGCGCATACGCCGCTTGTGTATCTTTCAAGGCCAAGCCCCTGTACAGACGCTATTCCAAAATGAGAGGTTATAGCCTCCGACGCGTCTTCAAACTCAAATTTCCAGCTGTCAAGGGTAGAAACATATACTTGCCTATAGCCGTTTTGCGTGTATGACGGAGGTTTTTGCGATGAATCGGAACTGATTAATACTTCGCCCGGATCAATTCTCACAAGTTCATGTTCTAAAAGCTCTGCGCCAAGTTCTTCTATTTGAAAAAAGCCTGTTGACAAATCGCAAACGGCGAGTCCTGCCGCGGGTGATTTGTCCGATGAGTAAACGGCGGCAATAAAATTATTCACCCGCTCTTCAATAAAGTTATCTTCTGTAGCTGTGCCGATTGAAATCACTTCAACTACATCTCTTTTCACAATTCCCTTAGCGGTTTTAGGATCTTCAATCTGTTCGCAGATAGCAATTTTATAACCCGCTTTAACAAGTTTATTCGCATAGCGGTCAAGAGCGTGGTAGGGGAAGCCGGCTAAAGGTGTATCCATGCTTCCCGCCTGATTTCGGGAGGTGAGCGTAATGCCGAGTATGCGCGCGCCTATTTTTGCGTCGTCATCAAAAAGCTCGTAAAAGTCTCCCATTCTGTAAAGAAGAATAGTATCGGGATTGCGCTCCTTTATACCCTTATATTGACGCATCAAGGGGGATAGTCCATCATCAATTTTTGATTTTTTATTTTGTGTTTGAGGCTGTGGCATCGGGTTTATTTGAGGTTTTGCTTTGGGTGCAGTTTTAATATTGGCAGCTGTTGGCTGCACGTTTATCGTTGACGTAAGTTTTTTTTCAACGCTGCTTATTACCTCTTTTTTTTGAGGCTCATCAGAAGGCAAAAATGAGATCTGCTGCGAATCATTGCTCATTGTTATCGTCCTGAATATTATCTGCATCTGTCCGGTTTTTCAAATCCTGTCCCTCATCTTGTTGATTCTGTAAATCCAAATCAGATTCCTGATCAAACACCAGTTCTTCCTGTGACGATAGCTCCTCTGTAGAAAGCTCTTCCATCTTACCGCGCGCCATAGCCTCAAACTCTTCGATTTTCGGCAGATCGCTTATTTTATTTATACCAAAGTATTTTAAAAATTCATTTGTTGTACTGTAAAGAAGCGGACGTCCCGGACGGCTATCGTCTCTTGTAAAGTCAACAAGCCTTTTTTCTAAAAGAGTTTTCATTGACCCGTCAGACATCACGCCGCGCACAACTTCAACCTCCGCTTTTGATATGGGCTGGCGGTACGCGATTATCGCAAGGCACTCAAGAGCGGCTACGGAGAGCTTTTTTGCCGCGCGCTCTTTGTAAAGTTTTCTCACCCAGGGGTAATACAGGGCAAGTGTACGGAACTGAAACCCGCCTCCGCTCTCTGCAATTTCAAAAGGATGATCTTCGCTTTGAAGTTTCTCGTTAATCTCATTTACCATTTTACGCATCTGTTTAACATCAGGCGCGCTGGGGAGCAGAGCTTTGAGCTTCGCGTAAGTGAGCAGTTCTTCGCTTGCGAAAAGCAACGCTTCCAAAATGCGAAGTTCGTCTACTTTTTCTTCTGATTGATCATCAATTTCCTGATCGTCAGCGTTGCCGTTGTTTTCTTGCTGCGCGGTGATATCTTCCGATTTTGTATTTTCCAAGTCTTCCATTTCTCAATTCCTAAATTATCAATACTTTAAAATGCGCGTTAATTATACTGCATGACGGCACACGTTTACACTGTGCCGCTAAGCGACAGAGCCGGCCCTGCGTGCAGCTGCGTGCGGTGCAGTGCAGACGCGTGCCGTGTACCGGTATACACAGAATTATAAAATACGTTATCTACACCATAAGTTGATGGTAAAATTTTTGAAAAAATGCTCTGAGGCATACATTTTATCGAAAAAGGGAGAAATTATTAAGATGGCAGTTAAGTGCCGCAACTCCCGGCACATCGACTGCATGAACCATCGTGAGGCCGCTGTACCGGTGATTGCGGCATTTAACTGCCGGAGTAATAACGATAACTCGCATACTTGGAAGGCACAATCGGACATTTAATTTGTATGGAGTACATGCGTATAAATTCCGCTCCCAAAAAAACTACTTGCGAAGTATAGTTAAGCCACAAAAGCAAAATCACCAAAGAAGCGGCTGCGCCGTAAATTGAGATTAGCGCGGTATGGCTGAAATAAAAAACTAAGAAAAATTTAAGCAGTGAAAGCAGTGACGCCGTAAAAAGCGCCCCCACCCACACGACTTTCCATGCCACAACGGCGTTTGATACATATTTATAAAGAAGAGCGAATATAACGGTAGTGATACCAAGATTTATGAAAAAACTTACCGTTTGCAGTATAATTAAGGAACCGTGCAGCATATTGTCAATTTTTAACGTTAAAATTTGTATCAGCGTGCTCACTATCATGCTTGCTAAAAGTACAACGCCGGACATTATAACAAGTAAAAACGGAAGCGCCCGCATCTTAATCCACTTGCCGGCGGAGAGTTTGTTTTTTTGCCGCACATTCCAAATGATGTCAAGTGAAAAACGAAGCTGATAAAAAATGGTAGATGCGCCGTAGATAAGAAACGCACCGCTTAAACAGGCGGCTATGACTCCTGAAGCCGGATTAAAACTTCTTAGTATTAATTGCTGCAGAAAGCGTGCGGTGCGCGGCCCGATGTATTCGCTTAATTGACCTATTATATGTCCCTCGGCAACATCCTTACCGTAAACAAATCCAACAATCACCACAGCTATAATTAGCAGAGGCGTTAAGGAAAAGAGCGTATAGTACGCAAGCGAGACGGCAAGCGTGGATGCGTTGACTGAGAGGTAATGGTTAAGCGCCTCTTGCAGAACTGCGGTCTTTTTCTTAAGCGATGATAATTTATTGGAGATGAATTTCATCATTTCTATTTGTCAGAAGTGCAAAATAAATACCATCCGCCGCCGATACTGGCTTTCCCTTTGCATTATTTATTGATTAGAAGAATGTGCATTTTTATTGAGGAGGAGGAGATATGTTTTTTTTGAGAGTAATTACAATGGCGGCTTTAAGCGCGGCTTTGTTTATCGGCTGCAATTCAAAAACAGCGGGATACGGAAGATTTGCGGATACCGTTCCGTCCGACATGGCGAAGCTTATAAAGGATAAACATCAAGATGGTCTTTACGCGGTAGGCACAGCGCGCAGCGCGGATGAGATGTCTGCCATAAACAAGGCGTCGATGCAGGCCAGAGCTGAAGTTGCGCGTCAGTTTAAAATTACTCTGAGCGCGATTCAAAGAGATTATCAGGAAGCGGCAGGGGAACGCGCGGGCGGAGAGTATTCGCAGGTGATTGAGATATTCACTACCCTTGAACTGAGGGGTTCGCGGATTGTTAAATCAATGGTAACGCGTGAAAAGGACGGCCGGTTTACAGCGAAAGTGCTTGTGGTTGTTTCTGCTCAGGAGATAAAAGTACTGCTTGACGAACGGTTTAGAGCGTATACATCTGTGCGTGCGTCAAAAGCGTATAAAGAACTCGCGGCAAAAGCGGAACAGGAGAGGAAAAGGGACGCGCTGTTTGAAGATGCTGGAAATTGATAATTAATAGTTGATAACAATCATGTTTCACAGAAATTTATACGTATCTTTCGTTATAACAGCGCTTATGGTTTTGCCGGTGCTCTCTTACGAATCGCGGCATAGCGGCGCTGTAAGCAGAATCTCGAAAGATTCCGCCTCTTCTATAATGCTTAGCGCTTCTCTTGATAATACTCTCAAACTATGGGATTTGTCAAACGGAGCGCTTTTAAAAACTTTTTCGCTGCCGCCCGAAGCAAAGCATTCCGGACAGCTTTTTTCATGCGCTCTCTCTCCCAATGGTAAAATAGCGGCGGCGGCAGGATGGCATAGCTCAAAGGGCAGTGTCTCTTATTCGCTTTATTTTTTCTCTGTTAAAAGCGGCAAATTAGTAAAAACTGTATCCACGCCCGAATCTGCGGCAATTGATCTTAAGTTTAATTATGACGGCAGTTTACTTGCAGCCGCCTTTAAACGCGGCGGGGTAAAAATATTCAGTATGCGTACAGGCGCTTTACTTGCCGCATTACAGCCTAACAGCGCGGCTGTCTATGCTGTCGCTTTTTCTAAAACAGGCGAACTTTTAAGCGCTGATTCTCAAGGCGTAGTACGGCTTTATTCAAATAGCTCAGATAGTTTCAAGCTGATTAAAAGTATCAAACTTACAGGCCGCAGAGTATTGTCAAGTGTCTCTGTTTCTGATGACGGCGCTCTTGCGGCCATAGGTTTTGAGAGACCGGGGGGCATTGCGATTCTTGCCTTGCCATCGCTTGTTACGGTGCGTGAAATGCAGTTTAAGGATTCAAAAAGATGCGGCGCTGTTCTTGCAGAATGGCTTCACGGCTCCAGTACAATCGTTGGAACATTTGGCCGCGTCTACGGAGATGTACAGACCTGTTTTTTCAAATGGGAGATATCAAATGGATATCGTTTCAAAGAAACTGTGTTAAGCGGTGCAGGTATCAATGATATAAAAATTTTGCCTGACGGTTCTCTTGTTTATGGCGGTCTTGACGGTGAGTGGGACCGGGTTGACTCTTTAGGACGCAGCGTCTATAAAATCAGAAAGCCGTCACCGCAAAATCCACCGCCCAAATTTACTATGCAGATTATCTCACCTGCTAGCGCAGCTTCGGTTTATGACAGTTTGGTATATATAGTTTTAGAATTAAGAGGAGCAGAAAAGCTGCTTGATTTTGAGCTTTATGTAAATGGGGTCAGAGAACCGGCAGTTTTTACAGATGTTTTTTTTGAATATCAGGAATCAAGACGGCGCATTTTGGTACCATTGTCAACTGGTAAAAATAGAATCGTACTTTGGGGTACTGCACTTTGCGGTCAGAGGGCTTCTGTGACGACAATTATT
>WRCH01000114.1 GCA_009784115.1 Chitinispirillia bacterium | reverse complement strand
CTGCGAAGCGCCGCCGGCTATTGCGCTTCTGTAAATATCGGGCTTACCGCGCAGATACGATGTCCATACTACGTTTGACTTGTCTATAAACGCGGGAAAAACATTAACGGTGTTGTTGTTTGTAACATTCGCCCGATTAAAACCGTCAAAATCCATTATCGCTATATTTTGCTGGCTTGCGTCTCTTCTGACAAACAGAACCCGGCTTTCAAAAATGCCTCTGTCACCGAAGAGCGCCTCTACCACCTCGTTTGAAAAGCGGTGCACCGTACTGCGCAAATTTTTGAGATCGACATGATACTTCTTGCTCATGATGATTGAGCGGGTGGATACGTCTCTGAGATTACAGATAAGAGAGATTTTTGTACCCTCCAAAGTGTACTCGCCGTCAACATAAATGCCGATGTCGTTTGCTATGAAAAGCGCACTGTCAAACACGGCGGCTTTTACAACATGAAACCGCCCGCTGAAATCAAAATTATTCGCGATGATCTCCCAGGGCCGATTTTCGTTTATAACCTGCTTGTTTGTAGATTTAAAGTTGACCACTCCGATAGGGATGCTGTCAAAACGGCTGACGTAACCCTCAAGGTTAAATCTTTCCGACGAATATGCAATATTTGGAATGAGAACAAACATCATACATAAAAAGAGTTTTTTCATATCTTAATTACCTTCTGGTTGTTGGACGAAGTGTAAAGTCAATAGGCAGTCTGTCATGAGAAATACCTACCGGGAACTTGGGAAATCTTCCCACTCTTTCAACAGCCCTTAACGCCACATTATCAAGTGTCGAATTTCCGCTTGATTTACTTATGGCAAGGCTTGAGATAGATCCGTCGTTATTTATGGTAAATTTGACTATCACCTCAAGCGTCCTGTCCTGAGTGGGAGGCTGCCAATTTCTCTCAACGGCTACGCGCACATTGTTCAGATATATTTGCAATACGGTATTCATTGGAACCCCCGGAGCACTGATTTGCGTAGGCGGCGCGGGGGTGCCGAACAGAGCGGCTTCCAAATCGTCAACATTATCCTCAACGGGCCTTACCGCTTCCTGCGGAGGCGGGGGCGGAGGAGGCTCCTGAGGCGCCGGTTCGGGCGGTGTTGGCTGCACTGGCCTCGGCTCAGGCTTGGGCCTTGGCGGCTGCGGCGCGGGTGCAGGCGCGGGCGTTGGCGGCGGAGGAGGCGGAGGCGTTGGCTGCGGTTCCGGCGGCCTTGGCTGTTCGGGAGCGGGCGGCGGCGGAGTTCTCGCGGGGGGTTTAGGCTGCGGAGCCTGAACAAGCTGAAACGTCGCCGGGCGCTCGAACGCTTTCTCTTTCCAAAAAAGACGGGTCATTAGAGGTATAACAACAAGCACCAAAATATGCAGCCCAATAGACAAAAAGAGAACACGGCGGAAACGAACGTCCGCGGCGCAGCTCTCTCTGTTGTATTTTGGTGCTGAAAAATCGGCCATCAAAACCCGCCTGAAGATTCAAGTGGCGTAGTGAGAAATCCTAATTTTACAACTCCGGCATTCTGTATTTCAGAAATCACACGAATCACAAGCCCATAAGGAACTTTTTTATCAGCATTCACAAATACCGGTACATCGCTTCTTCCCGCAAAAATTTCTCCGAACCGTTTTTTGAAATCAATAAATGCAACAAGCTCATGATCAATATAGATCTCATTGTGCTCGTTGACAGATACCTGTATTGACTCATTGGATTCAACGTTTTGTGATTCGGTTTGCGGCAAGTCAACCTGTACACCCTGTGTCATCATCGGCGCGGTAATCATAAATATGATTAAAAGCGCAAAAACAACATCTATGAGATTTGTCAGGTTGAGGTCGCTTATCGCTTTACGCCTGCGGCGCTTTCTGTCTCGCATACTCATAATAGACTGCTCCGGTCATATTTCTAAAAAAGTTTAATAGCTGTTTGTTAAGTTTACTGCATACCGGTATAGTTTTGAGCCTGAGCTTTCGGCGCGTAAAACGCGTCAAATATTTCTCTTTTCAGTCTTACATTTATAACATCTTTAAACTCTTCCATGTCATCTGCCGCGCGTTCTGCCTTGTGGGCGCAGTAGTTATAAAAGAAGAGCGCGGGGATAGCTACCGCAAGCCCTACGATTGTAGTGATGAGCGCCTCGGCGATACCCGGAGCAACAACCGGCAAACTTGCCGACCCCTGATTTCCGATCTCGTAGAATGAGTTCATAATACCCCACACGGTTCCCCAAAGTCCAAGAAATGGAGCGATGCTGCTTATCGTCGCCAAAATAAAAATGCCCTTGTCAAACGTGGCGATAATTCCCGTCATAGCGCTTTCGATGTGTTCTTTGGCCATTGCAAATTGACTTTGCAGAAAAAATGACCAATCCTTAACTCCGGTGTGCGAGCGCGCATCGTCAATTATCCGTCTGTGTTCAGCCGCCGCGAGTCTTGCAAGCTGCCCCATCGGAGCGCCAAGCTCTTTGTGGCTCAGCTGTTCCATTTCGCCGAGGCGCTGCATCTTGTCGTACTTGTTGCGAAACGTTGCGTTTGCAGCAGATATCTTTTTAAGCACAGAGAGGCGGATAAGGATAATCGCCCATGTGATTAGTGACAGAACAAGCATAATAACAATAACAAGCTTTCCCATCAACCCCATTTTTAAAGTCATCTCTAATATAGGAATACTCACGACAGTTCCTTTCTTCTTTTGCTGTGATCAGTAATAACAAGTGTATAATTTCGTATATGTTTTATACCAATTCACCGATAAATTTTACACTGTACCGCTAAGCAGCCTCACGGCCCTGCGTGCAGTTGCGTGCGGTGCAGTGTAAAATTTATCGGTGACACAGTATAGCTGCCGCAATTACCTTGGAGACGGATATGTCCGGAAACATACGGCAGCTAATATTAAAAATTACTTCATTTTCAGGGGATTAAGCAAGTTATGAGCGTGTAAAAATTGGGGTTTCGCGATTTTGTGCGGGTAACCGCACTCTTCTCAGTCCCGCAGGGACTCAATACCGAATAACCTCCGGCGTAAACCGGAGGTATTACGCATCCCCGCCAATCCCATTAGTCCGGGGCGTCACCATGTCTGACGATAACAAGGGCGGAGTCCCGCGTCAGCCGCCTCTCGAATACTCAGAGGGCTGCAATACTCTCGCATACTCTCCCGCCGCGCTTTCTGCTTCGTCAAATTCACTTTGGAGCACGTGCTTTTTTATACGGTCTAAGGCGGCTTTTGTCTCTTTTGAACAGTGCCCTATACGGGAAAGCATATCCAGCGCGCCTTTTCTGCTGCAGTCGGCGCACATCTCCTTTATAGCCAAAAATTTATTACGCAGTCTTTCAACATTCTCGTCCGCGCACTCAGCGGTTTCGGCCTGTACTGCAGGAATTGTACCGGCAGGCGCGGGCACTTCACCGCGCGTGTTATCGGCGGACTCTGAGTTTGTCAGACCGGAAACCCCGGCGTCTTTGATCATCTGTTTTAAATCGCGCTGCAAATTGATAATCTTTATCTGATTACGAATCCTGTACTTGACAACAGTAACATCAAAAGGTTTGCGGATGTAATCCACAGCGCCAAGGGCGAGCCCCTCGCTTTCGTTAGAATTTTCGTTGAGTCCGGTTATAAAGATAACAGGTATTGATCTAGTCCTGTCCGATTTTTTCAAATTGGCAAGAACCTCAAATCCGTTCATGCCGGGCATGATAATGTCAAGCAGGATAAGGTCCGGTGAAAGTTCCTGCGCTCTTTCGAGGGCGCTGCTGCCGTCTTTTGCCGTATAAATTGTATACTTGGGCTGAAACAGATGGACAAATTCCATAAGGGTTGACGCATCGTCATCCACGATAAGAAGAGTGTTGTTGTTTTTAATTTCTGTCATGTCAAATCTCCTTTCATTAATTCGGCGAGTGTAACGTTTGCAATCTTAAAATCAAAATTTTCTATTTGCTGAATCAGTTCTGTACTTCCCGGTATCCTGAGAAGTTTGTCGATAAACGTCAGGCTTGCCGAGTTGCTGTCTTCAAGCATCGGCTTTAACTCTTCCAATACTTTTCGCGCGGCGGCGCCGTCTAACGGTTCTGCCGCCGCTGTATACACCTGTTCCTTAACTAACGGCTCAAGCTCTGTTATGACCGCGCCGAGTTCGCTTTTCAAAGTCTCCATCTGATGGTGCATAACCAAATTTTTTCCATCTTTCAAAAGACCTTCTACAACTGCCGCCGCCTGTTGTAAAAGCGGCTTATTCAGCTGGCCGGCGTTGCTTTTTAAAGTATGCGCCAGCCTGTGCGCTAATTTTATATCTCCCTGATTTATGGCACTGCTTATCTCATCAAACTTTCCTTTATTGGTTTTTACAAACTTGTTTATAAGTTTTTGACGCAGTTCGCTGTCTGCCTGTTCATTCGTTAAGGTGCTTTCTATCTGCCACGCCACAGGCTTAATATACTTTATGAGACAGCGCCACAGCTCCTGCGATGTAAACGGCTTGCCTACACAGTCTACCATTCCTTTTGACAGATAAGATTCTTTGGCGTTGATCATAATATTCGCCGTCAAAGCTACAATCGGAACATTCGCGTCGATCTCAAAAATCTGAGACGCCGCCTCAAGACCGTCCATTACGGGCATGTGTATATCCATGAAAATAAGATCAAACTGTTTTCCGCCTGTCAGCAGACGGTTTTTAACTGTGTCCACACCCTCTCTGCCGTTTTCCGCAACAGTAGTTTTCAGACCCACCCGTGTTAAATGTTCGCAGATAACCTGCTGATTCATGGCGTTATCTTCGCAAAGCAAAATTTCGCCTTCAAACGCTGGCTTTTCAATTTTGTCAAATGCCGCCGGCGCAGACGGTTCATCGTCAGCGTCTACCGCGTCAAATTTAAGCTCAAAACTTAATTTGGTGCCAACACCGGGTACGCTGTCTATATTGAGCTTGCCGCCCATCATTTCGATTATGTTTTTTGTTATCGAAAGCCCAAGCCCGCTGCCGCCGTACTTGCGTGTTGTACCGGTCTCAGCCTGTATGAACGGATCAAAAATTTTCATCATCTGTTCAGCCGTTATACCGATACCGCTGTCTTTCACTTCAAAATACATCGTCACGCTCCGCGCATCCGCTTCCTTTACTGACGCGAATATTTTTACCATACCGGTATTTGTAAACTTTACGGCGTTTGAAAGGAGATTGACTAATATTTGCCGCAGTCTTGTCGGATCGCCGTATATTTTTTTCCCCGTGAGAGGCTCCGCGTAAAAGTGCAGCGTTAAACCTTTTTCTATCGCCTTTGGCGATATCACCGTTTGGCATACTGCAAAGAGATCATTCAAATCAAACGGAATATTTTCTATCTCCATCTTGCCGGATTCAATTTTCGAGATATCAAGTATGTCGTTTATGATCTGCATCAGCCATTCGGAATTTTTCTGTATTTTCACCAAATAATCTTTGGTTTTTATAGAGATGTCATCATCCTGCGCAAGCTCGGAAAATCCGATAATACTGTTCATGGGCGTGCGGATTTCATGGCTCATGTTCGCTAAAAATACCGACTTGGAGCGGTTGGCGGCGTTTGCTTCTTCCGCGGTTATTTTTAGATTTTTGGCCATATCTCTAATGGCGATCATCTGCATGTTGCGGTTTATGGCGCTTGCTATAATAAAGCTGCCAGAGCGCAGAATATCTATATCTTGAGGCGGCAGAGTGCGTTTTACGCGGCAGTTGTCAAAACTTACAAACCCCCAAAACTGTCCGTGCAGATGCACCGGCATAGATAATACCGATACTACGCCGTTAATTTCCATAAGGTCTTTTTCCGGCCCGTACATATCGCAGATGGGACCGCATATACACTCGCCTTTTGTAAATTTTTGCAGCCACAGAGGAGCGTCTTTTTCATACTTTAAAGTTAAACCCGGCATGATCGGGTTTACCTTGCGTCCAATGCCGGTCATCCATTCATACGTAAGTATGTAATGAAGCCCGCCGTCCCTCTCTTCGTTGCGCCATACGTATACGCGGTCCATGTCCATACATTCCGCTATAAACTGCAAACCCTCCGGCAAAGCCTTTTTAAAAGCGGCCTCATCCTGCGCGCTGAAAAGTGTTGCCGCCATTTTGTTTATCGCGTGCAGAACACGGCTTTGGCGCTCCAATTCATTCATTGAAGCTGTAAGGCGTGTGTGGTTTGCGTTGAGATGCCCCCACGCCTCCTGCGTCGTGCGCGCCAGCCCGCCGATCTCATCATTGCGGTCTAAACCGTATATGTTGTCAATGTCGTAGTCGCTCTCCGAAACGCTGTGGGTAAGTTTGGCAAGCGGTTTAAAGAGCAGGCGCTGAAGCAGTACAGAACTTGCCGCTACGTAAATTATAAATGCTAAAATGATCGCGATTATTGAAAAAACAAGCATCGTGGGGTTAAACAGAGCGCGGCTATTGTAGAAAGTGACCGTTAACCAATTGGTATTTGGAATAGCGGCAATTGACGCGTAGCGGTGGTTTCCGCGGGGGAGCTTGATTATTTTGGGTTCAACGCGGTGAATATATTGATGGACAGCCGGACTTTCAAGATACGGGCTTATTGCGTCAGCAAAAGCAGGAGAGGAGTTTACTGAGAGTATGTGGTTTTTTTGGCTGACATCGTCCGCGGTCATACCAAAGCGCATGAGATCAGGTTCCGGTTCGTAGCTGCTCAACTGCACGTAGCCTTTTTTGTCTATAATATAGCCGGTCACGTTTTTACTGTCGTATTGACCAAAGAGACTTTCAAATATGTTGTCAAACTGTATTGCCGAGCAAAATATGCCTACAACTTTTCCGCCTCGTGTTACCTTGTGGTTAATCCAAAGACGGCGGGTATTTGTAATCTTGTCTACGTCAAGATTTAATGTAAACTCAAAATCCGACGCCATAGCAGTAAAAAACCATTGATCGTAAAGAGTGTGCGGGTCAAGCATGTAAAATTGGGTTGAATCAACTTTGTCAGGTATAGGTCTGAACATCTCAAACGGAGCGTCCCTGTCAACGGAATACTCATGCCCCGAACCCTGTATGGCAAAATAGACGCCGCCTATCTGCAGCATATCGCCGTAGTGCATCATCTTCTTATAGGCCGCGAGTTTTTTATTGGGACATTTCTCGTCTGCAAACCATTCGGATATCTCTTTAGATTTAACCGCGTGCTGTACAAGCTCAATCTCTTTAGTTAAGTACGAACTCAATATCTCTACTGTTTCCGATGTATAAAACCGCACATAATCCTTAGAAGCGTCATCCGCAAGCATAAAAATCGCGATAAAACTTACAAGCGTCATTGTTAACAAAACCAAAACAATGAAAAACATGTTTATGTTTCTGAAACGTATAGCGAGTTTGCCTCGTTTGCCCGCCGGTTTATTCAATGCTGAAATTTTGTCCATACCGCTATCCCATAAGTAAAGTGATCGGTTTGTTCCCGAAATGCGGCAAACACTTCGTCATTAACATAGACAAAAATGTTTTACTTTTGTTTGCCGCCGCGCCGTCCGGCTAAGCAAAGTAACAAAAGGGCCATAATACATTATATCATAAAAGTATAAATGAAAACAGCTTTTTTTGGGGGAGCGGATTTTGGAAAGGGGGCGGAGTTCGTTTTGTTGAAGTTGGATTTTATGCGTCACGCTCTTCCAAAAATTTAAGCAGCGCGTTCTGATGATCTGATTTTATATTCGAACCCAGGGCAAAGTCTGTCGAATTTGCGGGTCTGTTTCCAATACCGTTAATCATTGCAGTGATTCTCCTTTTATAGTGTATTGTAAATATATCGGCAGGATAACGGCTTTTCCGGGGCGTGGTAAGCAGCGGGATGAAGAGCTTGCCCGTTTACGCAAAGAGAACAAATCTCTTAAGGAAGCGAACGAAATATTAAAAAAAGCGGCGGTCATCTTCGCGCGTG
>WRCH01000113.1 GCA_009784115.1 Chitinispirillia bacterium | reverse complement strand
GTTTGAATTATTTAATTGATCATCAATAATTATTTTTTGTATTTGATATATCCCTTGAAGCGTTTATGAAACCATCCGAACCAGTGTTCCGGGTGTTCTTTGATCCATTCGGAGATGATATCGTTATGCTGTGTCTGAATTTTGGTGATGATAGTTTCCTCATCGTCACTGCTGTCAAAGGCGGGCGGTTCGGTTACTGAAATGCGTATGTCGTAAGAACCGTCATCTAAAAGAAGCGCGTAAACCGGCAGCACCGCTGATCCGGTTTTGCGCACTAATCCGGCTACAGTCCGTACGGTGGAGGCGGTTTTACCCAAAAATGGCGCAGGCGTTCCCATGCGCAAACTCTGATCTATTAAAATGGCGACCAATTCGTTTTCTCTAAGCGCTTGAAGCATTCCGCGCAGAGCGTTTTTGGTATGGATAGTTTTAACGCAGGCGGCGTCCCGTTTATTATGAAGCCATTTTTCCACAAGCGGATTGCGCATAGGCATCGCAATAACGTTAAGAGCGTTGACTTTAATACCAAAAATTGAGGCCAAAAGCTCCCAGTTTCCAAAATGAGCCAAAAGAACCATAGTACCCTTGCCGCGCTGCCGGCACTCATCCACAAAATGAAAGTTGTCTACTTTGTAGGACGGATGTTTTCCTTTTCTTAAAAAATCGGTAACGTAACGTCCCATATTTTGGTATAGTTTAGGGATAATCCGCTTTTTTTCGCTGTCGCTCCAAATGTCTACATGGTCGAAATTCTTTTGAACCGTTTTTCGGTATACCCCGCATAAATAAAGAATTTGCCCCAAAAGAGCTCCAAGCCCAAGGGCTATGAAGCGGGGGGTTATGTTTATAGCTGTCTCAGCGCAGCGCAGAACAGCGTATTCGAAATAGTGTCCTTTTTTTGGTGTATTGATCGTAATACTCCTTAAAAATAGTGCAAATTCTCATCGGCGCATCCCTTCGGGATGCGGGAAAAATCTATTATTCTCAAATTCTACCAGGCGGCGCATCCTTTCAGGATGCAGGAAAATACAAAATCCATAATTAAACCCATATTAAACCATATCAAGAATATAAAAATAACACAGTTCCGCAAATAATGTACGATAAAAGTATATAAACAAAAAAATTATTATATTTTTATATTATGAAAAAAGTTATTGTCATGTTTAGCGGCGGGCTTGACAGCGTAATCGCGGCTCATTTGCTTAAAGAGCAGGGGCTTTCTGTTACGGCGTTACATTTTGTGCTTCCCTTTTACAGCGGGGTTGGTAAAAGTTTTAGCCAGGTAGAAAAATATGCCGGCGATTTGGGTATTCCCATTCGTATAGAGGAAGAGGGCGAAGAGTTTTTGGAGATGATACGAAGTCCGAAGTTTGGATTTGGCAAAAACGCCAACCCCTGTATAGATTGCCGGATAGACCGCCTCAAAAGGGCCGCAAAAATTATGGAGGAGATGGGTGCGGTTTGTCTTGCTACTGGAGAGGTGGCGGGTCAGCGCCCCATGTCTCAGAAAATGCACTGTTTACACAAGATAGAGAGGCTCTCGGGTCTTAAAGGTAAACTTTTGCGTCCCCTGTCCGCTAAGCTTCTTGAACCTACAGAGGTTGAGTTATCAGGAATTGTCGATCGGGAAAAGCTGCTTGGCATATCGGGCAGAACGCGCGCGGTTCAACTCGCGTACTCTGCAAGGCATGGTCTCTCGCATAGTCCCCCGGCGGGCGGATGCCTGTTGACAAATGTTGAAACAGGCGCGCGCTTTAATGATCTTGCGGCATATAACCGCGAATTTTCTCTTGCTGATTTTAAACTGCTTGCCTATGGGCGGCATTTCAGGACGTCGCCAAAGTACCGTGTAATAGTATCACGTCATGAGAATGAAAACGAAGTGCTTGAGAAGCTTTACAGGCCGGAGATGTACAAAATCTTTTTACGCGATACGTTAGGACCTCTCGCGATAGGCGTTGGTTCACCAGATGAAGATGAACTTCGTTTCAGCGCGTCTGCGGTGATGCGTTTTTCAAAGGTGCGAAATGAAAGTCAGGCGGCGGTGATCATTGAAAGGGATGGACAAAATAGTGTTCTTGATGTCAAAGCGGCTATGGAAAATGATCTTGACAGATACAGAGTAACAAGCAGAAAATAGAATTAAACATTTGCCAAAATACGAAAAACATTGCATCTTTGAGAATAATTCGGTATATTAATCAATAGTATATATGATTATTATTTTTGTCATAGACAAATTTACGAAAGGATGAACAATGTCAACGCGCCTAAATTCGTTATCAATTCTGATAATATTGACACTTGGAATGACAGTATTACTCCCTTCCAACTCCTCTGCGCAGGCAGAACCGTTTGCTTTGGGGGCGGATATTTCGTGGGTTCAGCAGGATGAGGCTTGCGGCGTACGTTTTTTTCACAACAGCCAACAGGTAGATCCCTTCAGGGTACTAAGGGATCACGGTTTCAATTACATACGGTTAAGGATTTTTGTTGATCCTCTCGCGGCGATACCGGGCGAAAGCGAGTCGCCGTACGTTACCACAAATTTGGCGAGATGCAACGCCACTAGAAATGCAGCATACTGCGGAGTCGGTTCCACCGTAAGAATGGCGCAAAGGGCAAAAGCCGCCGGCATGAAAGTGCTTTTGAATTTCCATTACAGCGATACCTGGACAGATCCCGGAAAGCAGCACAGGCCTATGTCGTGGAGACACTTAACCGATGCTCAAGCCATCGCGATGGTTCGCCAGTACACAAGGGAGAGCCTCGAAAAATTCAGAGTTGCGAACGCTCTGCCGGACATAGTTCAGGTTGGCAATGAAAACAGCGGTCAAATAATGGGCTTCAACATAAACTCGGCAAACGGCGCCGCAGTAATAAACGCCGGTATTGACGGGATCAGAGATGTGAGTCCTGACATTAAAACAATGGTGCACACCATCAACGAGCATAATCCGATTGCTTGGCTTACAAGACTCATAAATAACGGTGTGAGCGCAAATAGAATTGATGTATTCGGAATATCTTTTTATTTGCGCTGGCACGGCACGCCCGACAGCTTGCGAAGAACGGCGGAGCGATTCGTCAATACCCCTGCCTTTGGCAACATGAAATTTTGCGTAGTGGAATACATAGCAAACCCCCCGACTACGACAGGGCCGGATGCCGACCCGAGAACCCACCATCGCCGGGTTAACGACATCGTCTACAACCTGCCGAACAACAGAGGGTTTGGAACCTTTATATGGGAGCCGTTCCGCTGGAATGACGGCAATACCGGAGTTACGCTTTTTAACTGGAGCGGCGGTAATCTCCATTCAAATCAGTACTTGCAGGACTTTCCGCCAATGGCAATAGCCTACGGTCTCGGCCAACAAACAAATATCACTAACAAAAATATATCGGCGGGAGCGGTACCCCGCGCTGATTTCAGCGTCAACAATAGAGGTGTTATAAACTATAATTCAAATGTACCGGGAGTGATCACCGTTTACAATATGAATGGGCGCGTGATGGGTAGAATAAACGTAAACTCACCGGGAATCTACAATCCGTCACAACTGCTTCAAACGCCATTGCGCTCAGGCGCCTACATAATAGCAATAGAGCCGCATAATGGCAAAAAGCTGACATTCAACAGCAGAATTGTGAAATAATCAGAATCATAGAAATAGAACCGGAAGATGTTCCTTCCCCGCTGTTTTGTTCCCGCTTAAAAAAACGTTGACTTTTTCAAAGAAAGCTTATACTTTATATTATAGGCTATAGATAGGCTTATAAATAAATAATCCCGCATATTATTACTCAATTTTATAAAAAAATAATCCGGAGGTGGTGTATGCAAAAGCGTTTGGCAGGCATGGATCATAGGAGTTTGTTTTATTCAGGCATTCGGGCTTGCGTTGTGCTGCTGGCTTTTGTATCTGCAGTTATTGCCGCGCCGCACAGCGGCGAGGAGATCATGCTCAGCCAGCCCGACGGGTCTGAGGTTCCGGTGATTATTTGGGGCGATGAATTATACGCGGTGGCTGAATGTCCGGATGGGTTTACTTTAGTGCGCGGCGCTGACGGTTGGATCAGCTATGCCGAGCTTTCTGAAGACGGTCAGCTTGTATCTACCGGTGTTCGTTATACCGCCGCAAGCCGTGCTCCCGGCGCTCGCAGAAATTTGCGCTCAAGTGATAGAGTTGTTCTGGAAAAGCAGGAGAGAAACAGAAGAAATATGGGAGATGGCGAGCGGGAGCAGGGGCGCGGTTTCAGGGGGAAGTTTGGAGTTAGGGGCAGAGATAATAGTTTTAGGCCGGCTCCAGATATGGATGGTGAGTTCCAACCATCTCCGTACGATGAGTTCCAGTCCGCTCCGGGCGATACTACGCATGTAGTTGGCGTTGTGCTGTTTATAGCTTTCCCTGATTTTCCGGCGCCGAATGACGGCGGCAGGTTTTTACGCTATGCCGATTCCGCTTACAATCATCTGAATTTTAGGGGAAACGGTTCTGTCCGCGATTATTTTAATGACGTTTCCAACGGTATGATGCAGTACACGAATTACATAAGCGCATGGGTAACGGCGCCCAATACTTTCGCGTATTACGACGGCGCGGATAACTACGGCAGGGTTCAGGAGCTTATCACAGCCGCGCTTACCGAACTTAACAGGAATACGGAAGTTGCGGCGGAGATCGGCAGACGGGTTTCTACTTATGAGCGTAACTGGGGCGGTTCGATTGGCAGACAGAGGACAGCTATTGCGCTTAATATACATCCTATCCGCTCCGGACAGAGATGGTCGCATGGTATTTGGTCGCATCGGGGATGGTTCAGGAACGGCAATATTACGGTGGGCGGAGTACGTTTCTACGATTACCAGTTTACCGGTCTTGGCAACACAGGTACTATAACTAACAGTTCTACCATATCGCTTGGAGTTGTTATACACGAAAACGGTCACATGCTTTTTGACTGGCCTGATTTGTATCCTTATGTAAGCGGTCAGCGCAACTTCGTGCGTACTTATTGCATTATGAGCTCCACCGGCAGCCCTCCGCAGACGCCTAACCCATTCTTTAGAAGTTTAGAGGGATGGATTAACGTAACCGATGTTACCAACACGAACGCGGTTCTCACGCATGTCGCTAACAGCCACACGGCTTTCAGGTATGTCAGAGACGCTACAGAGAGTTACTTCATAGAAGCGCGAAGGCGTACCGGCCGCAGCGCCGGCATACCGGGTGAAGGGCTTATATTATGGCATATCCACACCAGAGGCGATAACGCGAATTACGATGTAAGTCACACAAACGCCGCGAGGCGTATCCCCAGAGTGGCTGTTGTGCAGGCGGACAACGGTACAGGTAATCCGGGAGCTAACGCACCGTTTATTGCAGGTTCGGGAAGCAGAAATACGCAGTTCCACCGCAATAGCACGCCTGCCGCCCGCTATCACTCTTTCACAAGCAACAACGCAAGCGCAACCAGTCCCTGGACCGGTGAATTTTCCAACATAAATATTACTGAAGTAAGCGCTATTAACACCGCTACTAACAGTATGACTTTCAGGATAGGAACCGGCGGCGGTACTACAACGCCAACGCCATTAACCGCGGCGATGCTCTCCATACCCGCGCAAACCTTCACCGGTTCTGCGCTTACTCCTGTACTGACAGTAAGAGATGGGTCGAGAACGCTTGTGGCGGGTACCGACTATACCGTAACTCTTACGCCGCGAACCAACGCGGGAACCTATGCTATAACTGTTACGGGCAGAGGCAGCTACACCGGTACAGCGTCCGTAAATTTTGTAGTCAATCCAAGAGCATTGACAGCGGCGATGCTCTCCATACCCGCGCAGACTTATAACGGTTCGGCGCGTACGCCTGTTCTCACCGTAACAGACGGATCGAGAACGCTTGTGAGCGGTACCGATTTCACCGCCACACTTACACAGCGAACCAACGCGGGAACAACCGCGATAACGGTCACAGGAGCCGGCAACTATACCGGTACCGCGGCTGTGAATTTCGTAGTTAATCCAAGAACATTGATAGCGTCGATGCTCTCTATTCCCGCGCAGACCTTTACCGGTTCAGCGCTCACTCCTGTTCTGACCGTAACAGACGGGTCGAGACCTGCTCCTGTTGCGGGTACCGACTACACTGTTGCCCTTACGCCGCGAACCGATGCGGGTACTTATGCGATAACAGTTACCGGAGCTCGCAACTACACAGGTACCGCGGCCGTAAATTTTGTAGTCAATCCAAGACCGCTTGCCGGCGCGGTGGTTACGGTGGGCGGCGCATATACTTTCACCGGTTCAGCGCTTACGCCTGCGGCGGCCAACGTAACAGTTGCGTTGACTGGCTTCACGGGTGCTAATGCTCCGGCGTATAATACGGCTGTTAGCAACAACATCAACGCCGGAACAGCAACAGTAACGGTAACCGGTACTGGCAATTTTACCGGTACGGCAACCGGTACGTTTACAATTGCGCCCAGAGCATTAACTGCGTCTGACGTTACGCTAACTATTCCTGCACAGACTTTTACCGGCGAAGCGCTGACACCTGTTCTCACCGTAAGAGACGCGGCAAGAGCATCAGGAGCGAGAACACTTGTGGCAGGTACCGATTATACCGCTGACCTTACGCCGCAAACCGCCGCCGGAACATATCCTGTAACAGTTACCGGCATGGGGAACTACACCGGTACTGCGACAGTAAATTTTGTTATTCAGGGCGCAACTTCTGTGTTATCGTCAGACAGAGTCACCCCCAATGTTCAACCGGGCGAATCGTTGGAAATGACGCCTGTTATATTATTTGCGGGTGAATTAACGGCAGGCCCCAATCCCGCCAGCAGACAGTCGAATACGGTGAGTCTCTTTTGGCAGGGCAGACGGATACAGAGCGCTTCATTGTCTGTTTTTGACGCGTCAGGTAATGTTGTAGTAAGCAGTGTCAGCATAAGAGACAACGCCGCGGGTGCATCGGAGCGCCGCCAGGTAGGTTCATGGAATTTGAAGGATTCCAAAGGCCGCACAGTGGCTGAGGGTACATATTTAGTGAAGGGAACTATTACCGTTGACGGTAAAAAAGAGCGTGTTTCGGTGATGGTTGGCGTTCGCTAATTGTTAACTGTTTGGTTGGCGGGGTTAAGCCCCGCCATTTAACCCTTCATTCACACGTTCGCCGTAAATCGGCTTTTTAAATTTAGATACGATTCTGTGCTTCTTATTTATTCCGTAAATAAGCCTGTACCATAATTCGTAGAAAAACTTGATTTCATTTTCTGTTAAGTGCATAATTTAATTTCTCGCATATCATCTTCATATTTCCCGCCAAAGACAATGCCATTGTATTTTTTATATGACGGTATGTGCTGCTCTGATTCCGTTAAAAAATTCTTGTTTCTGAAATTTGTATAGCAATGCTCTTTCATTAACTCTAAATCGTTCATGTACTTTTCAACTCCCATAGCAAAAACTCTTGTGAGAAGCAATCTGTCCCAAGATAGCATATTTAATTTCTCGGTTTCGATTGCTCCCGCTTTGTAGAAGTCGTAATCTAACAATGCAATACTCCGCCAAATCTCGAACGGCTCTATTACTACTCCCAAATCACCGTATATATCCTTGCGGTTATCGGGGTGGAGTTGTGACAGCCGTTGATAATCAGCATCGCAGATAACTAAATCAATATCAGCTCCGGATTTCCGTATTCCATAATACTCCATAGCCATTCCGCCAATTAAAATAGGTTTTTGGGTAAAATGTAATTTATTTTCTTCAAGCTGTGTTTTTAGTAAGTATATAACCTCTGACATATTCGTCTCCTGATAAAAGTTTTGCTAAACTAAACTATTTCATGTTAATGTGATGCAGCTTAATCAAGCTTTTTGCTATGAGTTAATTATATAGTATTTTCATTGAAAAATCTATATGACGACTATATAAAGCCTTAAAAAACGCCTTAATAAATAATTTTTTTATAGAGCCAGTCTTTAATATGTCGTGCAGTTGTCATATTTGTATGTTATAATAAATTCAAAAAAGCAGAAAGCGAGTGATGTAAATGAGAAAATTCAAATGCGGATGGGCGATAATTATGGTGTTAATACTGTTGCTTAGCGCAATAATACACG
>WRCH01000112.1 GCA_009784115.1 Chitinispirillia bacterium | reverse complement strand
GACCACAGCCCTATCGATTGTATGGCGGGATACGCCCCTCTAAAGATAAAGAAGCATATAAGCGCCACCGCGCCTATTGATATAAGCGAACAGAGCAGGAAAAAATATTCCGCTATTTTCTCTTTCATCTATTTCACACCATTCCAAAACGGATTTCACCTTTCAATTTTTCTACTGAATTAAAAAGATACTTAACCGATGTTACGGCACAATAAAAACAGCATAAAATTTGTGTAAAATATTCACTGCCATCCCATAGCTCTGCCCTTCGAGTATCAGTTTGCCAATCTGAAGCTATAAAGGGCCTTTTTCTTTCCTAATTTTTTTAACTCAATTCACACATTTTTGTTTACATATAGTAATTTTTGTTCTTTTGCTGTCCCACATGATTTCAATACATCGTTTAGATCGAGTCTGCTCCAAATAATGCCCCTAATGATAGTAAATAAGCGCGCGAACGCTCCTTTCCACCTATGTAGCGCAATATCACATAACACAAAAGAGCTGTCCATATCTGCCATTTAACAGCATTCTCATTGTGACCAAGAAAATCCGACAGCTTTAATGTCTATTTAAGTTGCTTGAAAAACAGCTCAATGTCCCATCTGAATACCTTTATCGCTATGAAATATTAAAATTTAGAATTTTTTGCAGTGAGATGTTATGTAAAAACATATATTATTTAATATGGATAAAAAAATACCTACCCCGTTGCCTATAGGCAACTCCATTTTTGAGAGGACGGTACTATGTTGATAAGACGCTGTTTATCAGGGATATATTAGACAGTAACGCGCAATTTCTCCTATGCACCCGTCCGTGCCGGTTTGGCAAGACGCTTAATCAGTTTATGCTAAAATGTTTTTTTGAAGATACAGCAGATATCGGCAATAAAGCAAAATCGGAACTTGAAACATTAATGGCCGGCGGCAGCATATCAAAAGTAATTCACGAAGATATTACCTGCTCAGAAATAGAAAATGATATAGATAACTTGTGGAATTTTCTGTTTTTCACCGGTTACTTGAAGAAGGTAGGGGAGCGCATGGATGAAGAGGACGCCGTGCCCCTTGACTTGTCAATTCCGAATAAAGAGTTAAAATACATTTATAGAAGAAAAATAAGCGAATGGTTTAAAGACCGAATCAAACAAAGGAATTTTAAACCGCTTTTTGATGCAATTCTAAATGGTAATTCCGAAATTGTCCAGCAAGAATTAAATAATTTACTTTTAGATGCCATAAGTTACTTTGACGGCATGGAAGATTTTTACCACGGTTTTATGCTTGGTATTTTAACGCCTATACAAGGTAATGGGTATTGGATGGATTCTAACATCGAAGCGGGGACCGGCCGCGGCGATATTATTTTAAAACACGAAAGCGGCCGCGGTAAAGCCATCGTCTTAGAGCTTAAACGAACGGCGGAAATGAAAGATATCTGCAAGAATAGTGAAGAAGCGTTAAAACAAATAGATAAAAATCAATACACGCACAAATTAGAAAAAGAGTGTTATACCGATATTATAAAGTACGGAATTGCATTTTGTAAAAAGAGTTGTGAAGTAAGAAAAGGGTAAGTTTACGGTTCATCGGTATCGAACCGTAATCTTTGAAAAATACCTAAATTAAATATTTTTCCCACAGACGCCGTTGAAATAATGTATAATTTGTGATATACTGCAGACGCGTGCCGTGTACCAGTATATAGTTTAAACATACAAATCTCAACCTCAACGGAGAGTACCTGATGAAAGCTGTTGCCGATAATATCTATTTTTCAAAAGAACATATTGAGCGCTGTCGTTTTAACGCTTCGCCTCAGCTTGCGGAGCAGGCGATGCACTGCCTCGAGCTTGTTGCTGAACTCTCAGAGTGCGGTCTTAAGTATCAGTTTAAAGGCGGGAACTCGCTGCTGCTTATTTTAAGCGAGCCTAAAAGATTTTCTATTGATGTGGATATCGCCTCCGATGAGTCAAGAGAGAGAATAGAAGAGGTTTTAAACGCGCTTACCGCGAAATTCAGCGTCTTTAACAAATGGGAGCGCCGTCAGCATAAAACTAAGCCGTGGCTTCCGCTCTCAAGCTATAACCTCTACTATTCAAGCCAATTTGACGCAGCGCCTGAGGATTGTATTGTAATGCTTGACGTGCAGATGAGAACAAGCCCCTATAAGACCGAGTTTAAAAAAGTGTGCTGCGGTGAGCTGTATAAATCAGAAGCTGCCGTACAGCTTCCGCTCCCCTCATCAATCATCGCGGACAAACTGCTTACTTTAGGCCCGTCAACTTTGGGTATACCGGTTGGCAAAGGCAAAGGGGCGCAGCGTTTAAAACACGTTTACGATGTGTCAAGAATATCTGCCGCAATGCCTGATGTTAATGATATGAGGGAGGTTTTTGTTAAATGCCTCAAGCAGGAAAATGATCTGCAAAACAGCAATCATCAGGTGATAGACATTGTCAAGGATACGCTCTCGTTTTTGTGGACGTCCGCGCAGCATGATAATTTGCCGCAGCTCAGCGGCGCCGCGGCTTTTGATGAAAATGTAAACGGGTTAGAGCCTTTTGCGGCGCATCTTTTTGATGCCGGTTACAACTGGCGCAGTCTGCAGCGCGATATGGCGCGCGCGGCTATGTGCATAAGCGCGGCGGGCAATGAATCGGTGACAAACGAAATGCTCCATGAACGCATAGCCGCTGTTGACGCTCCCGCGGGTTTTAAATCAGATATCCTTAAATTGGGTAATCCCTATGCTGGATTTTGCTGGGAGACGGTTTACGGGTGGTGGGATAATAGCGTTATTTGGGCGAGATAATTATCGTTGTGAGAAGGGTGTTTTGGGGGTAATATTTGCCTCTGTGGGGCAATAATGTCTCTTGTGAAAGTTAATAAAAAAAGGCCGCCCGAAACGGGCAGCCCTCTTAATAAAGCTTTATCTAATCTTTGTACGGGCGCGATTTATCGCGCCCCTTATGTACACTATCGTACACCAAAAACTAAAGAGATCTTCTCTTTCTTACCGTCTTTGCCTTTAATGGTGGATTTTACAACATACGTACCTTCAGAAACTGTGCGGCCTCTGGAATCTTTTAAATCCCACGAACCCACTTCGCGTCTGTCGGATTTGCCGGTTGATTTATCGCTGATGTTGATCTTTCTCACAAGATTACCCGATGCGCTGTAAATGTAAAGCGTCCCGTTCTCTATGCTCTTGCCCTGCCAAAAGAAATTCACCTCGCGGGGCGTATTCAAAATAACACCATCCGCCAAATTATACTTGATTTCCATGATTTCTTTTTGTATCTTACATATCGGTTTGGTCATTCGTTCATTTCCAATTACTCAAGGTGAACTTGAGCGGTTGAATGAAGATTTTATGATTGAATATACGTACAACTCAAACGCTATTGAAGGGAATACGCTCACGCTTCGGGAAACAGCGCTTGTGCTGCGCGGCCTCACGATTGACAAAAAACCGCTGAGAGAACTCTTAGAAGCCACACAACACAGAGACGCTTTTTACTTTGTGTGCGATTTGGCCGAAAAAAAAATGCCGCTTAGTGAATCGGTTATCATGGAAATCCATTCGATATAATAGGGAAAAAAAGAAAAAGCTACTCGTTATTTTTTATGCGCTCATTAAGATCAGCAATAGATAACGCGTCAATGAGTTCATCCATATCACCATTAATCAATTTGTCAAGATTGTAAAGAGTAATATTGATTCTGTGATCGGTCACGCGGTTTTGCGGGAAGTTATAGGTGCGGATCTTCGCGCTTCTGTCGCCTGTGCTTACCATGTTTTTGCGTGAGGCCGATTCCTGCGCTTCCACTTTGGCAAGCTCCATTTCGTAGAGCCGCGTTTGCAGAACTTTCATCGCCTTGGCTTTATTTTTAATCTGCGACCGCTCGTCTTGACAGGTAACAATAAGTCCCGTAGGAACGTGCATAATGCGCACCGCAGAGTATGTTGTGTTGACCGACTGGCCGCCCGCGCCGCTTGAGCAGAAAGTGTCTACGCGCAGATCATTTGGGTCGATATGTATCTCAAACTCATCGGCTTCGGGGAACACCGCTACAGACGCGGCGGAGGTGTGCACCCGCCCCTGTGTTTCTGTGAGCGGCACACGCTGAACGCGGTGCACGCCAGATTCGTATTTAAAGGTACCGTAGGCGTTATCGCCGCTTATATTGAGGATGATCTCCTTTACCGCGTTGAGATCGCCGTAGCTTGAGGAGAGAACTTCAACGCTCCACCCTTTTTTCTCTATGTAGTGCATATACATTCTGTAAAGATCGGCGGCAAAAATCCCCGCCTCTGTTCCGCCTGTTCCCGCGCGGATCTCAAGGATCGCGTTTTTCATATCCTTAGGGTCACGGGGGACAAGGAGCATTTTTACTTTTTCTTCGCACTCTTCAAGCTCGGGCTGTGCGGTGCTGAGCTCCTCTTTAGCAAGCTCAAGCATCTCCTCATCGCTCTCGCTTTCAAGGATTTGGCGCGCGGCGGCGATGTCGTCTATAAGTTGAAGATATCTCTTGTAAGTCGGCAGACTGCGGTTTAAATTATTGTACTCACGGCCTATAATCATCATTTTTGACGGATCGGAAGTGACTTCCGGCGAGGCCATTTTTTCCTCTAATTCGTTATGACGCCGTAAGACGTTTTTTACTTTGTCAGCTATCACAGCGCCGCCTTCAGAGCAGTCGAAGCTATCTCTAATTGAGTATTGTCGGGAGTTTTAGTGGTGATTTTTTGCAGCCACAGCCCCGGTTTTATGAGAAGTCCAACGATAGGGAAGCGCTGATACCTGTCGGACAGTTTTAACATTTCGTAAGAGAATCCGCTGACTAATGGAACAAGTATAAGATGAACCCCAAGCCTGTGCGCAACATTTACAAACGGGCCGATATGCTGGATATAGATTGCGTCGATCACCGTAAATAATAAAATACTTGATATAGCGACAAGTATTAAAAAACTCGTCCCGCAGCGCGGGTGAACGGTTTTGTATTTTGTCATGTTGTCCAAAGTGAGTTCTTTGCCGTCTTCGTAGGTGAAGATAGCCATGTGTTCAGCTCCGTGATATTCGAAAACCCGGCGCATCTCTTTCCATAAACTGATGGCCGCTATGTAGATCAAAAATAGAGTAATGCGGATTATCCCGGCGGATAAATTAAAAAGCAGAGGAGACTCTCTGATAAATTCAATACGGTTTACCGTCCACATTGGAGCGTACATGAAGAGTCCGATTGATATTGCGAACGCAAAGATCATATTAAGAGCGAAAAACAGTTTATCTTTAAGAGGAGTCTCTTTTTTGACGGCGATCTCTTCGTTTTTCTCTTTTGCTTTGGCCGCTTCCTCATCCTCAACCGCGATATCCGCGCTGCGGGCGAGAGCTTTGTAGCCTAATTTGAATGACTCAAAAAGATTTATAGCTCCGCGGACAATCGGGAGGCCGAAGTGCGGTTTCCTTTTGGTCAATGAGACAAAAGTGAGTTCTTCGGTTGTTACGCTGCCGTCGAGACGGCGCAGTGACCATGCGACTTTCTCTTTGCCGCGCATCATCACGCCCTCAATAATAGCTTGGCCGCCTACTTTGTTTTTTTTATCATCGGCAGCGCTAAAGGCGGTCAATACGCTTGCCGGTATTGTGAGGGATCTTAATGTGTATTTTAAAAATGACATTTTTTTGTTACCTGTCTTCAATAAATAAAAAAGGCAGAAAAGGATTGCTCCTCTTCCGCCTCAATATACAATATAGGAAACTACTGTTCCTGTGACTTTTGGTAACGCTTGCGGAAGCGGTCTACGCGGCCTGCGCTGTCGATGAGTTTCTGCTTGCCTGTGTAATACGGGTGGCAGTTGTTGCAGATATCGATATGAGCGCTGGGGGCTGTCGCGCGTGTTTCGATTACGTTACCGCATGAGCAGCTGAATGACGCTTTCTCATATTTTGGATGAATCTTCTCTTTCATATTACCCTCTTTTGTCCTCTCAACGAAAATATATTCTTCGGTTAGCTGAAAAATCAGCAAAAATTAGCATTGTCTAATTATATGTATCCTTAAAATCGCGAGCTATAAAATAGTATATAGCTATCAATTGGTCAAGTTTTTTTGTAAGTTTTAATATATTACGGATATGCGGATGGGATATTACGCCTCGTTGGGGCTTTGAGAGATTTCAGGATCGTACAACCCCGGGCATCGCCCGGGGTTGATGATATACCGCCCTGTTGGGGCTAAAAAAGAGCTTATGCCGCGGCTCTATGCCATCCAGCCCTGTCAGTCCACTCTGCAAACGATTCCAAATCGGGTATAATCTGCTGTAAATCATTTATGTCAACAGTGTAACCTCTTACATTGAACCACTCGTACATCATCGCCATATCCGCGCTGGCTTTTTCTATTTCGTCATAAGGCTCCTCTTCGTACACAACCTTGCGCCCGATAGCTTTTCCGAGAAGCTCCGCCATTTGAGGGCCGGTGAGCTCGTCGCCCGCTATTTCAAGCGTGCGGTTTACGAAGTCCTGCGGATTTTTAAAAGCAAGAGCGACAAATCTTCCAATGTCATCAAGAGAGATGACTTCAAGTTCTACATCCGCTTTGAGACCGAGCCTCAATTTTCCATCATAAATAGAATCCTTTAGAGCAAGCAGATTTTCCATGAAGAAAACCGGTCTTAATATCGTGTAGTCAAGTTCACTTTTTATCAGATGTTCCTCAATTTTTACCTTGCTGTCAAAGAACGGGATTCCGGTATTCATATCCGCGCTTGCTACGCTGTTATAAATGAAACGTTTTACCCCTGCGCGCTTTGCGGCGTCTATGAGCGCGATTCCCTGATCTACTTCGCTCTCAACTCCGTATTCCATCGGCTGCTGAACGCTAAAGACGCCGTAACATCCCTTCAGCGGTTCGTCAAGTGAATTCGGTACTGTCAAATCGCCGGTTACAATCTCCGCGCCAAGACTCTTAAGCTCGTTTGCGGCTGCGCTGTTTGGGTGTCTTGTTAAAGCTCTCACTTTCCATCCATCCGATAGAAGAGTTCTCGCCACGCTTCCGCCCTGATGTCCTGTAGCGCCTGTCACAAGTATCATCTTTCCTTTTATATCCATACCCATAATCGTCTATCCTTTCATAAGCATCGTTACCGCTGTATTGCCGATAAATAGTAAATTTTTGCTTTTGGCAGTTGATGCTTTTACTACCTGTCTATTAAAGATTACGGGTAAGGGTGAGGTAACTTGGCATGATATATGTTGATAAGCTGCTGTTGCGTAATTATATTATTAATTGTATTTTTCAGGCATCGGTTAAATATCATACATTAACTGGAAAAACAGCAGATGAACATAATAGACTTTCACACACACGTTTTCCCCGGCGAACTCGCCCCGCGCGCGGTAGATGTACTCATTGAGAACGCTGCGCATACCGGTATCACCATGAAAAATTATACTGACGCTACGCTTGACGGACTTGAAAAAAGTATGCAAAAAAACGGTATTGCAGTATCAGTCACACTTGCGATTGCCACGAAACCGGCACATGTATCACCAATAAATATGGGATGCGCACAGAATCAACGTAAAAATATAATTCCGTTCGGTACTTTACATCCGCAAATGGAAAACTTTGAAGCCGAAATCGATTATCTTGCCGATCATAAAATAAAAGGTATAAAGATGCACCCGGAGTATCAATACTTTTATATAGATGACCGCAAACTCTACCCAATGTACGAGAAGTTGTCATCATCGGGCCTGATTGCAGTGTTTCACGCAGGTAAAGATCCCGGCCCCTTTACATGCGACCACGCGCTCCCGCCTGCGATTCGTAAACTCCACAACGATTTTCCAAAACTTAAAATTGTCGCCGCGCACATGGGCGGATGGATGCTGTGGGATGAGGTGGAACGCGAGCTTGCCGGGGTTGATATTTTCTTTGATACATCCGCAGTCTATAAATTATTACCGCCGCAGGATTTTGTCAGACTTTGTAAAAAGCACGGCTGTGAGAAAATAGTGTTTGGAAGCGATTCCCCGTGGTATGATCAGGGGGAGTGTGTGGAGTGGATAATGCAAACGTCGTTGAGTGATAATGATAAAGAGATGATATTGGAGATGAACGCGGTGCGTTTGCTTGATTTGTAGTTTACGTATAACATTTTTTATGCGCGATTAAATATATTGTAAAAATGATAGATTTGTATTTGTACTCAGATATTATGTTATGCTTGTGAGTTTAGAGTTGTTGCGTTTGAAGTATGAAAAAAGCTACCTTCACTCTATGGGGTCATATTTCAAACCACCGTGGTACCTCTTGCAAGGTCCACAAATTT
>WRCH01000111.1 GCA_009784115.1 Chitinispirillia bacterium | reverse complement strand
GTCTGCGTGAGAAACCCGGTCTTAATGGTAAGATCACCGTGAAATTCGCTATTGACGAGTTCGGCAAAGTGATATTCGCGCAGGTGGTGGAAACAACCATGAATGATCCGGAACTTGAGCAGATCGTTGTGGCGAGAGTAAGAAGCTGGAATTTTGATAAGATTGACAAGCCGGGCGACGTGACGGAAGTCGTTTATCCGTTCGTGTTCTCGCAGTAACGTACGAAATCGGACGGGTACGGATAAAACCGTACCCGGTCCGCACCCGTGATGCCGGTACAAAAAACTGTACGGTATAAAAATAATGCGGTACGGGGTACGGTAATGAATGTGTAAAAACGTGATGGGTATTGGTAAATCGTATCCATTTACGGGGATAACGTAAAAAAATTAAAAAAATTGCAACGGAGGCAGTAAATATGAAAAAGACGCTGGCGTTTGTTTTAGCAGCGGGGTGTGTGGTCGGCAGTTATGCGACGGATGCGCGTGTTGAGGTCATGGGGAAGCACGATGCTTTTTTTCGTGATGAGATCAGCGTTTTCAGAAATCCTGCTGACATGAGTTTGTACCCCAATATGTTGTATGGTTCTTACGGTTGGGTGGACAAAGATATACAATCTGTAAATAACACTCTTACAAGAGATAATCTTGTTTTAAGCGATCCGTTTTTCGGAGCGATGATCTCTCACAAGCTGGGTGAAGAGGAGAGCTCGCCGATGTTCTCTGTCGGAGCGTTTATGAATAGACGCGACAGAATGTTGGATCTCCTCATGACAGCTGGTAGAGATACAGTAGGTACATCTTACGGCAGCAAAGTAATTCGGCAAAACCTCAAAGAGCCTGTGGGTAAAGCAGACCTTATGTTCGGCTATGATTTGGGTAATGGTATCGCTCTTGGCCTTGGTACTTATATCGCTTATCAGAAAGAGAAAAGCGACGATAAGACTATCGGCCAAACGGGTGTTTATAAAGTTACTGCCGGTATAAACTGGAATCTTGATCAGGGGCTTGATTTCGAGGCTTCTTTTAACGGCGGAAGCATTACCGGTAGATATATGCAGGACGGTGACCTTGTAGACGTTGCCGACGGCAACTATTTTTACCGCGGTGATGTACGTTTCTTCTCTGCGGTGCCCGCAATTCACGGAGCTTTTGTTCCTCAGGTTTCAATGGAGATAATGAAGCTCGGCAATAGGGAGATCATTGACGTAGCGGGCGGTATCGGGCTTAACATGAACATCGACCGCGGATTTTTTTGGGCAGGTTTGCAGGGGCTTTATAATCAGGCAAATTCCACAGAATCGATTATTAACGACGCCAAG
Source organism: Chitinispirillia bacterium (assembly GCA_009784115.1). Lineage (GTDB taxonomy): Bacteria > Fibrobacterota > Chitinivibrionia > Chitinivibrionales > Chitinispirillaceae > WRCH01. The sequence continues at coordinate 7,122 of WRCH01000111.1, read as the reverse complement.
GAATCTATTGGCGGCCGGGTAAGTTTTGGTATTGAGCGCAATATTATGTGGGACTGGTTTTTGATTCGCGTAGGCGGTCAGAAAGAGATCCGCTATGTTACAGAAGAAAACGGCAAAAAAGGCGAATGGATTGAGACAAACAAAAAATATGACGAAACCAGCGGCATCACCGAAGACGGTCTTGTCGGCTTGGGTTTTGGCGTAAACATCGACAACCGTTTGCGCATTGATTTTGTTTCATCAAACGATATCGCTTATACATTTACAAACCTGATAAGCGGTCCGCAGCTCTCTTTGTTCAAGAGAATCAGCGCGACTTACAGGTTTTAGTTCAAGCACAAGGGGTTATCGCGGCGCAGCAAAACCCCTTGTTATACTGAGTAACGGCATACATGCTGTCGTCCCTGAAGGGATTCGGAATTTTTGGCGGGTGATATCTTATGGGTATCATCCGTTTTTCGTTTTTCCCGCCGCGTTAAATCCTGCGGTTTGGTTTCCATCCCCAATTTGTATGTTGTACATTGTGAATTATTTTGACTATTGAGGTGAAATAATTTATTATTATATATAGGGGGGTGTATATCCCGTTTTGGCAAAGATTGAATAAAGATGTCATTTATAAAAAAAACGACTAAACTATTGCTGCCCGTTGTGCTTCTTTTTTGCATGTGTCTTCAAGAGAAAGACAGCGTGATCAGGCAGAAACTAAATGTAATTTTGAAAGATGATTTGGAAGCCATATTAGAAGATGTGGCCAAGGAGGCGCTTTTAGAAACTCCTTATTTTGAACTGCTTGAATACAGAGAGTATAAAGAGGGCGCGTATTCGAGGCTGGCCGTGGTTGATTTTTATTTTTTAAATTCAATAAACATGAAAATCACCCGCAAATTCAGATACCATAAAAAATTAGGTTTATGGGATAGGTATTATAACAAGTATTACATGTTTTCGCCTGAAACTGAAGAGACGAATAAAACTGTTGAAACCGCAGACTAAAATTTTTTGTATATTGCTATTGCCGGTTTTGCTTTTGGCGGAAGTGCCAAGGCTGCCCGATGATATGCACGCGTGGGCTTCTGCCAGCGTTGAGATGGTTTTCAGAGAAGATTTCCGCAACGCCGAAGAGGAAGCCAAAAAAATAATAAGAAGATACCCCGATCATCCGGCCGGGTATTTTTTTCAGGCGGCTGTGCTTGACGCGTGGATGTTCCGCCATCAAAGCCGTCGGCGTGAGCGTGAGTTTTTCCGTCTTTGCGATCAGGCGATAGAGAGAGCGGAAAGAATACTGGCCAATAATAGAAATGACGAGTGGGCCCGTTTTTTTATGGGCGGCGCCGAAGGGTATAAAGGTACCTATGAGGGGCGCTATGAGCGTTGGGTGACAGCTTTCCGCCACGGCTGGAAAGGTGTTTCCATCTTCCAAAACATGGCCTCTTCCGGCAGTAAAATCCCTGATATACAGTTTGGAATAGGTACCTACGACTACTGGCGCAGCGCGCTTATGAAGATGCTTTGGTGGATGCCGGGGGTCTCAGATAACCGCGAGGTAGGTATCGCAAAACTTAGAGGCGTCATCGAAAACGGAATTTACACCCGCGCGGCGGCGGCAATGGTGCTCATTGATATCTATTTAAATGAAAACCGTTTTGATGACGCTCTCGAACTCTCAAACGAGATGATCAGAAAATACCCCAGAGCGATGGTTTTCCGCTGGGGGCAGGCGGCGGCTTTTCAAGGGCTTGAAAGGCACGAGGAGGCGATAAAGGCGTACCTGTTTATCTTATCAAGAAATGAGATTGATCCTAACTCCAATCACTTTAACTCAGTAGTTGCAAGGGTTTCCATAGCAAGAAGCATGGTCGCGTTAGGCAGGAACGCAGACGCCCTTGAACAAATAGCGGCAGTTAACGGATACGAATTAGACAGAGATATCCGCAAAAGACTTGACAGAAATTTCTCAGAAGCTAACTCCTTGAGGCGTCAGGCGGAATCGCGGTCGCGGTGATCTCTATCTTATTTTTTGGACCGATTTCCATAAATTGCGCAAATTAGCTATTGACTTCACCCGCTGACTTCATATATATTATACCGGTAATTCCTTAAAAACGGCAGCGTAGCTCAGTCGGTTAGAGCAGCGGAATCATAATCCGCGTGTCGGGGGTTCGATTCCCTCCGCTGCTATTTTTGGTTAGCGGTTTTGCCTCGTCAATAAATAAATCATCGTAAAATCAGTTCTAATTTATACATCATAATAATAACTGTACGGGTGGATCATTGTCCTCTGTTTCTGATCATTTATTATCTGAATTGACCGCTTTTTTTCACAATATGAATCCCCCGGTTTCATCTGTGCTTGTTGGTGTGAGCGGCGGGGCTGATTCTGTTGCGCTGTTGCATCTTTTGCATATGTATAGAGAGCAGTTGAGGATTTCGCGGATTGCGGTTGCTCATGTCAATCACTCCCTTAGAGGTGAAGAGTCCGACGGGGATGAGGCGTTTGTAAAAGGTATTGCTGACAGTTTGCAAATAGAATTTTTTGCAGAGACGCTTCTGCCCTCGTCATCACCGCAAAAAGGCATCGAGGAGTGGGCCCGCAAAGAGAGATACCGCTTTTTTCACCAACTAAAATCATCCGAAAAATTTGACAGCATAGCAACTGCTCATACTGCCGGCGATCAGGCGGAAACGGTGATCATGCGTATAATGCGCGGGGCGGGACTTAGGGGGCTTCGCGGGGTGCTTGCTTGGCGTGAGGATGGTGTGATAAGGCCGCTTCTTTCTGTTGAGAGGAGTATGATTGAGGAGTGGCTAAGCGCGCGGGGGTTGTCATACCGTATCGACTCTTCTAATGCTGATGAAAAATTCCGCAGAAATTGGGTTCGTCATGAGATTATACCGCTTATGGTTAAGCGGGAGAGGGACGCGGTGAAAAATATCGCCTTAAGCGCGTCAAATGCCGCTATGGCTTGGGATATTATCACCGAAAAAATCAATATTTGGATAAACTTGCACGTAGTAAAGCATAACAGCTTCTCATTTACAGTAGACAAGAGGGGCTTGTCCGATGAAAAGCTTGCGCTGGAGGCATTTCTTGTACTTTTTGATGAGTATGGAATATCTGTTTCAAAGCTCCATTTGAACCGTGTTATCACGAGCAAAATGTTATTCTCCGGTGAGCATTTGCTGCCGGACGGCTGGGGGTTTTACCCTGCGCGCAGCAGTATTCTTTTTACAAGGCGTGATCATCATAAGAAAGATTGTCTTTAGAGATAAATGTAAAAATACATTAGAATGCCGTGCAGACAGCTTCCTTAATGTATTTTAATTAGATTTATCAAGATACTAAAATCTCTCTCTCTTCTCCTTACCCCTTTAGGGGTAAAAGATTTGCGGCCCCGGTTTTTTAACCCGGGGGATTTTGCGGGATAACAGAGACAGGGACAAAATCAAAAAACAGCAAAAGAACAATGAAAGATAGTATGGAGGTAAAGTTTGGGTCTTCAAAATAAAAAACAGGACACTGAACAAAAAAACAGTGCGGATAATCCTAAACGCCCCGCGGAGGGCGATGGGGTTAAAAAAGAGAATCGGCCTAAAGGTCCGAAGCCGGTTGTTATATGGCTTCTCATTATCATAGCCGTATTTATGGGGTTGCGTTCTATAGAGGGGTTCGGCGGTCAGAGAGAGACTAAAATCACCTATTCTCAGTTTAAGGAGCTGCTTGACAATGAGGAAGTAAGCATTACTGAGGCGAGTGTGATGATGAGGGGAGACAGCCGCGCGGTTTTGCGCGGTCAGGTGAGCGACCCTGCCGCTCTTGCGCAGGTGTCAAACGCCAGAGGGGGCGCGGTTGCCAATAAGCATTTTGTGGTGAATCTCCCTTTTCTTGATTCGCAGATGTTAAGCGTGTGGGATGAGGCCGGTTTTAAGTACACTTTTGAGCAGGAGAAGATGTGGGGCAGCGTTATGTTTCAGATTGGGATCATAATCATGATCTCGGTTGTCTTCTACATGCTCTTTATCCGCAATATGCAGTCGGCGCAAAAGGGGATGTTCTCTTTTGGCAAGAGCCGGGCTAAACTTCACAATATAGACCGTCCGCAGGTAACATTTACAGACGCGGCCGGTGTAGAGGAAGCTAAGGCTGAGCTTGCGGAGATAATTGACTTTTTGAAAGACCCGAAGAAGTTTAAAAAACTTGGCGGGAAGATTCCTAAAGGGGTGCTTCTTTTGGGGCCGCCGGGAACCGGAAAAACGCTTCTCGCGCGCTGTGTTGCCGGTGAAGCCGGGGTGCCTTTTCTTTCGATGAGCGGATCTGACTTTGTGGAGATGTTTGTTGGCGTTGGAGCGTCTCGTGTGAGAGATCTGTTTGAGACCGCGAAGAAGAATTCGCCGTGTATCGTTTTTATAGATGAGATCGACGCGGTAGGGCGTCAGCGCGGAGCGGGGCTTGGCGGCGGGCATGACGAGCGCGAGCAGACCTTGAATCAGATGCTTGTTGAGATGGATGGGTTTGAGCCCAATTCAGGAGTTATTCTCATAGCCGCGACTAACCGCGCGGATGTGCTTGATCCGGCGCTTTTAAGGCCCGGCCGTTTTGACCGTCAGGTTGTGGTTGACGCGCCTGACGTAAAGGGACGCGAGGGGATACTGAAGGTTCACACGAAGGAGACTCCGCTTGCCTCAGACGTCGATCTTCACACTATCGCAAGAGGCACACCCGGATTTGTGGGCGCCGATCTTGCCAATCTTGTAAACGAAGCGGCGCTTATGGCGGCAAGGTTTAATCAGGATGAAGTGACGATGCTTGACTTTGAGGAAGCCAAGGATAAGGTGCTCATGGGTACGGAGCGCAAGAGCATGGTGCTCTCTGAGAAGCAGAAGCAGATCACCGCTTATCATGAAGCGGGTCACGCAGTTTGCAACCTGCATTGCGAAGAGGCGGACCCTTTGCATAAGGTGACTATCATCCCCCGCGGACGTGCTCTTGGGGTAACGTTCTCACTTCCCGGCGAAGATAAGCATCTGCATACAAAGCAGTTTATACTTGATCAGGTGTGCATATTTCTTGGCGGACGCATAGCGGAGGAGATCATCTTCAAGAATCAGACAACGGGCGCTTCTAACGATATCAAACGCGCTACAGGTCTTGTGCGCAAGATGGTGTGTGATTTTGGTATGACAGATGAATTAGGGCCGGTCTCTTACGGCGACAAGGACGACTCGATATTCATAGGGCGTGAGATGAACCGCAGCCGTGATTACTCAGAGTCAACCGCGGAGGCGATTGACAAACTTGTGCGCTCCATAATGGAGGAGCAGGCTGTGAGGGCTAAGAAGATTCTCACAGATCACAAAGAAGAGCTTGAGCGGCTCGCGAAAGCGCTCCTTGAGCACGAGCTTTTGGATCGCGAGGAGATAATGAAAGTGATAAGCGGCGCAACGCTCGCGGCGGCAAAGAAGACCCGCACTTTCGTCCGTAAACAGGCGGAACCGTCCGGCGAAAAGGTGGATGTGACAATAGGGGATGAGGCTCCGTCCGCAGAGCTTGAGGAGAGCGCGGCGCCAAGCTCCTCTTAGAGGGGCCAATGCTTCTTGACAGAATACATCCCGCTTCGGAGTTCCGAAGCGGGATTTCTGCTTTTATATCAAATGAGAAAAAGGCGGTAAAATTTGCGAAACAGTATCGCAAATTGCCAGTTTTATATTATAGATATACTGACCTAACGGCATAAATCTACACTGCACCGCACGCAACTGCACGCAGGGCCGTGAGGCTGCTTAGCGGCACAGTGTAGATTTATGCCGTGAAGTGATATATTGCGTATGATGGCGGTAGAGATTGACAGTTCTGCATCCCGAAAGGATGCGGGAAAATCTTGGAACGGTGCGGTTTTTGCCGGGCGCTGCATCCCTCTCGGGATGCAGGATGCGGATCGGCGAAAACAGGTACAATTGGGAGGCAGTAAGATATGGACAGGCATAATTTGTTGGGAAAACCGTTTTTGGTTATGGGTATTTTAAACGTAACCTCGGATTCTTTTTACGACGGCGGGCGTTACATAAGTCCGGAAATGGCTCTCGAGCACGCTTTCAAGCTTAAGGAAGAGGGAGCGGATGTTATTGACATCGGCGGCTCTTCCACTCGTCCGGGAGCGAAGCTTGTAAGCAGTCAGGATGAGATCCGCCGTGTTATTCCTGTTGTAAAGGAGTTGGTTAAACGCATTGACATACCGATAAGCGTTGATACTGTTTGGAGCTCTACCGCAAGAGCTTCGCTTGACGCGGGTGTAAGGTGGATAAACGATATAAGCGCGGGCAGACTCGACAGGCTTATGGCCTCTATAACAGGCTGGTGCGGATGCACGGTTGTTCTTACTCACAGCCGTCACACGCCGGCTACAATGAACGATGATCCAAGTTACGAGGATGTAACCGCGGAAGTGATTTCGGAATTGAAGACTGCTATAGAACAGTTCAAGGACGCCGGTGTAAGTGAAAGAAAAATTATTATAGATCCCGGTTTTGGATTCGCAAAGACCAGCGAGCATAATATTACGCTTCTAAACACTCTTCATAGAATAACGCAGTTAGGTTATCCGATGCTGGTGGGTACGTCGCGTAAATCGTTTATAGGTAAAATAACAGGCCGTCCGGTTGACGAAAGGTTATACGGAACGCTTGCGACAATAGCGTCATCTTACTCTAAAGGCGCGCGCATCTTCAGAGTGCATGACGTAAAAGAAACGGTAGATTTTCTAAAAGTGTTTACAACAGTAAAATGAAATCTTTAGATAAGAAACCGGCGGATAAAAAAAAACGGTCATACATTATTTGGGTATTGATCGCGCTTGTTATTCTTATGCTGTTGTTTTTTGTTTATTTGATATCAAAAAAAGACGCTGTTGATGATCATTCTCAACAACAAATTATAAAATTAACGGAAGTAAATATAGATACTGCGGTTTTGGACAGCACATCGATTTTAGACAGTCTCAGTCTGTTAGATAGCCTGAATCGTTTAGACAGTCTCAGCAGATTGGACAGTTTGAATCGTTTAGACAGCTTGAACCGGTTGGACAGTTTAAGTCATTTGAGTCGTTTAGACAGTCTCAGCAGATT
>WRCH01000110.1 GCA_009784115.1 Chitinispirillia bacterium | reverse complement strand
TTGCCGCGATATGCCTAAAGTAAATATCGACACTCTTCAGATAAAGGGATTCATCTCTGAAATAAACGATACCGATCTGAATTTTACCGAAAGCGAACTCGCTGAGTATCTAAGGCATGAGGGACTCTCCTGCGCCAGTCAAACCGTGCGTGAAATATATGAGGATACGGGCGGGTGGGCTTTTGCGGTAAACCTTGTTTGCCGCTCGCTCAAACGGGCGCCGGATTATACGGGCTTTGTAAAAACCACACTGAGGCAGAATATCTTTAAACTGATGGAAGAGGAGAGCTGGAACGCTGCCGCGCCGCGTATCAAACATTTTTTAATACGGTTGTCCCTAGTCAATATCCATTCTGCGGAATTGGTTAACATTTTAGCAGACGGCGATAATACCCTGCTCTCTGAACTAAGAGAGCAGGGAGCCTATTTGCGCTATGATAACTACGGAGGCGTTTATCTGATCAACCGGCTGTTTTTGGATTTTCTGCGTACAAAACAGGATATTCTTACGGATGATGAGAGACGCGGCGCCTGCAAGACGGCAGCGGATTGGTACAGGCGCAATAACTTAAAAATGGATGCGCTGAGCTGCTATGAAAAGACAGGAGATTACGAATCAATCGTATCCATTTTTTGGGAACTGCTCGGGGTTAATACCTCACAGGACTTTGCTATTTACGCCGCCGGCATTTTTCACAGGGCGCCTTCGGAAGTGTTTCACCGTGTGACTTTTTTTGCCGCCATGCACCTCTGCACTCTTCTCTGTCTAACCCGCTGGCAGGAGTTTTTTACTCTCGCGGAGAGCTATGAAGAGAAGTTTCTATCTTTGCCGAAAGACGACGCTTTTAGAAACCATAATTTGGGTATCATCTATTTTTTTAAGGGATTCGGGCGGTTTTTAATGAGCACTGCGGATGAACGCTATGATTTTGATGAATATTACGCAAAGGCGGCCGACAGTCTGACAAAACCGCCCGCAGACCTCCTCAAAACAGATGCCGCTTCGTTCGGCGCGTGGGTCAGCTCGGTAGGGAGCGCTAAAAAGGACGCGCCTCAAAAATTTTTAGAAGCCGTAATCCGTACAGAAAAAAATGCGGGCGGCAGGATCGGCGGCGCCAACGGGGCAAGTGATTTATGTCACGGTGAGTTAAAATTCTATCAGGGCAAAATTGACGCGGCAGAGTTTCTTTTTGTGCTTGCGCTTGAGCAGGGGCGCAGAAACAAACAGTTTGAAATCATACACAGAGCGCTGTTTTATATCATGCGTATTGCAATCGCAAAGGGAGACCGGGAAAAAGTTGAGCAGACACTCAGAGATACGGCATTACTTTTGGAGATGGAAAACTACTCCCGCCGATTTATCACTTATGATATTACCAAAGGCTTTTATGCCTGCGCCATTAACCGTTCGGAAATGACTCCCGATTGGCTTAAAGGCAAATTTACCCCTTATGGACACTCTTATTTCATTGAAAACTTCGGTAATCAAATAAAAGCGCGTTATTGCTATTTGACAAAAGATTACTACCCTTTGCTCTCTTATATAAAAGAGCTTAAACAGAGGGAATCTGTTTTGTACGGCCGTGTTGAAATGCTCGCTATGGAGGCGTGCGTTCTTTATAAAATGAAAAATAATGAGGCCGCCTTTGCCGCCCTGCAAACCGCTTGTGAAACAGCTTATCCAAACGATATTAAATGGCCGTTTATTGAGCTTGGAAAGGAGATGAATACCCTTTTGAGCCATGTTTTAAAGTCAAAAAAAGAGTGTAACGTGCCGTATGAATGGTTGAAAAGTGTCAGCCGTAAATCATCCTCTTACGCCAAACAGCAGGCGTTATTGATTTCCAATTGTAAATCCAAAGATGCAGAAATTACCGCTTTGTCACTCAAAGAAAGCGAGATTCTGCATAGTTTACACAGCGGACTTTCCCGTACGGAAGCCGCGGCGGCTCTTGGATTGTCTTTAAACACTATAAATTCCGCGGTTGTCAGAATTTACGGCAAACTTAGCGCCAATAATATCGCGGACGCGGTACGGATCGCGCTGGAGAACAAGTTAATTTAGGTTCATACTCAAAATCCCACCTTAAGCGAGACGTTCACTACCGGAAAGAGATGCAGTGTATTATATTCATAAGCCGCGTCAAGCGTTAAAGATTTCCCCCAAACAGGCTCCGTGTTGAACTTTATCCCTGTTCCGCCGGTGATCTTCCATGAGTTTGATTCTTCGTCAAGAATCTCTCTTTGTAAACCTACGCGCATAGCTATCATTCTAAAGAACTCATACTCTATACCGCCGGCCATAACCCAGGGCTGATCTTCATAGAGCGGAATCTGCCCCTCTGCGATAAAGAACGATGAGTACGAGGATCTGTAGCTGCCGCCCATAGTGAGCGTTGCGGGATGCGCTTCGTAGTAATGCTCGGATGTTGCCCGGTTTTTCCAGCTGTTAACTGCCGGTACGCCTCTAAAGAGCATACCGTAACGAATTTTTTCCGACATCTCCCACATTAGCCCCAAGTCAAGCCCCGCGCCGATAGACTGCCCCTTGGGTGAGTCCGGCGAGAGAGCTTTAACAGTGTTGCTTATTGTTTTAAAAGCCGCGCCAAAAGAGACCGGACCTATCGGCGTGTTGTTGAATTTATATCCGGCTGCCGAGATAAAGTGCATCTCAGTCATCATCCCGTCGCGATCGGTTGATATTAGAAGAGCGTGGCCGAACCCTAAATCCCGCGTGGCCTTATTTGCGTAAGTTGCGGCAAGCAGATCCAAACCGAAACGATACTGATACGCCCCAGCCGCCTCCCGGTGAGCAACCCAAGCGAGACCTGCCGGATTATACAGTACTCCGTAAGCGTCATCAGACGCCGCTACATACGCGTTAGCCAAAGCCGCGGGACGGGCAAACATGGGAATCTGATCGGCCGTTGCGGCTATGCCTGAAAGTTTCCCTTTACCGTATGTAACATATTCAATACCGTCTGCTCTTCCTGAACCAACTCCGTAATTCAGCGCGCTGTAAAAGAGTCCTGTTAACTGAACCGCCGCGGCAGACCACATAAGCTCCCTCAAGTTGCTTATGGGCGGGCCGAAATACCTTGAAAACTCAGGATCGCCCTCGTGACCGTGCAAACGGTCTACCGCGTGAAACAGCACATCCTCGGCGCCGATGCCGGGATCACCCTGTATGTTTATGGTCTCTATTGGGCTGCTTGTTAAAACATCAAGAAGCGTAAGGCGCACGCCGAAACGGGAGCCGTTTTTATCAACCGTACCGTAAATCATTCTGTCAAACCCCAGCGTTTTACCAACGTCGTGAACGCACTTGGGCTCACGGCAGTTGCTCGGCACTCTTATACTTCTCTCATTAAACGCGTTCTCAACGTTAAATACAGTATAAAGACCAAGCTCGTCAAGTTTTGACACAAGCGCTTTTGTAAGCTCAGAGGCCAAATCATCATGTCCGGTAAGCGACTCAAGAGACAATACCCCAAGCCTCATATCAGGCTGAACCAAAATAACCGCGGTCTCTTCACCATCCTCAACATCTTCATCCTCTTCCTCATACGCAAGCGCTTCTTCGGCGTCTTCCTCCGCGTCCGATTCTTCCGCGTCGCCGGCAACTAAGTCATCACACTCTTCACCCTCAGCGCACTCCTCATCGTCTTCATCATCTTTATGAGCAGTCTCCGTTGTCTCAATTGTCTCAGTTTTTTCGGATTCCTCAGAAGCAGACGGCTCCGCGGCGGCTGTCTCCTGGGCTGTCTCTTGAGCCGATTCTTCTGAAACAGCGGCAACAGACTCTCCATCAGGTGAAACAGGCTGCGCGGCTGCGCTTGCGCTCTCGTCTGTTGACGGCGCCGCCAGCGCGGGCGCACTCGCCGCGCTTTCGCTCTCTGCCGGGACGGGAGTAACAGGCGGCTCCGCGCTCTGTCCAAAAGCCAGTGCGGTAAATAACACACCGAATAATAATGCCTTAAACAAAATTGATCTCACTTGCGTCCTCCGCATATTTTCTTTCATCATTTCATCAATACCACTGGCTTCATCATACGCTTAACTTCACCATCTACATCTTTAACAATCACAGTCACAAAATAACGGCCGTTTCTGGCCATAGGACTTCTTCTGTTCTGCTCATTAAAATTCTCATGCCACATCTGTTCACGCTTTGTGGTTCTGCCGTCCCACCAAAACTCATGCGACTTTCCTTCGGCGTTAAGTTTCTCAACCGCCCATACCCTGTGGCCTACGGCGTTAAAGATGTGAACCTTTACACTCGCGACACGGTTGCCCGGCGTTGTAACTCCAACTTTTATGCAGGTTCCCAAAGCCGCGTTTTGACCGTACTCTTTCACAGGACGGATAAACGGCGAAAATGGATTCGGCGAGACGCTGAGTGCCGCGCTGAATTTTTCCGGACGGTCAACTAAAGCGTATTCAGAAAAATGGGTCACAGCTGCGCTCACAGTCAGACCGTCGCTAGAGACCTTGCTGTTTATCCGGTCTCCATTCTTATTTGTGATCTGCCACTCAAGGACTCTTGGATTCCACCACGCTATAAAGAAATTATTATCCTTTTTATCCCCATCTCTGAAACGGCTCGGTATATCAAAAACCACTGTAATACTGTCACTGCTGCCGCTGCGGCCAAAATTAAGTTTTGAGTTTCCGCCCCGCGGTACTATGTCAAACGCAAGAGAGTCTACTACCGTAAAGCTGCCGCTGTTTCTTTTCATCAGGTTTGTAAGATCGGGAGCGCTAACCTCAAAATGCTCTACCTCCCCGGCGCCGATACTTCCTTGAGGGAATACAATTCTTAAACCCCGGCGGTTTGAGACCGTATCCTTATAAGAGACGTTTCTGAGCATATACCCCACCGCAAGCCCCGGCTCTGTAACTTTGTTCGCTCTGTCTACAGGGTTAAACTCCGCGTTAATCCCGCCCGCTGCCGCGAACACACGTACATTACCCACAAAACTTGTACAGGGGGTAAATTTACCGTCTCTGCTTATTCTGCCCGCCATTCTCGGCTCTATTGTCCACACCGGAGAAACCGTGACCGCGTTTGAGTCGCTGTCAACACCAACGGCGCGGAATGCCGCCTCTTCTCTATTGGCGATAGCCTCAGGCGCCTTGGGGTCTGTACGCAGAACCGTGATTCTTCTAAGAGCGCTGCCGCTTACACTGAGAGGAATTCTGTAACTCTTATCGGTCCCCGTAAATTTAAACGGCGTGCTGTTTGCGGGCAGATCAAGCGTTGCGGTTAAAACAACATTCTCCGCCCTGTTAGAACCTGTGCGAACCGTAACGCCAAGACCGCTGCCCTCCAGGCGGCAGTCTGAACAGTTTCCTCTGTCAAGATCCCACTTTATTGAACCGGCAAGACGCGACATGGAAACAGAGTCAAGCGCGATAAACGAAGAACCGTAAAAAGCTCTGAACAAAAACTGCGCTCTGTAAGAGGACGGCAGAAGAAGAGTTTCGCCGCTTGAAACGCCCGGAATAACTTCAAAATGAGAAATTACCGCGGGATCAGGCTCAACATAAGATCTAAAAATCTGTTTCTCCGAACCGTAGATATTGCCGTCTTGAGTATGCACATTAAAGTAATAGTACAAATTGGAACCATCCCTCGCGCCGGGAAAAGTAAACGAATATGAATCGCCGCTCTTTTCACCTTCTACAGAGCGGTACTCTATACTTCCCTCACTTCTGTAAAAAAGTCTTGCGCGCAGTGACGAAGCGCTTCCGGTTATCTCAATTTTATCGGAAGCCTTAAGCACATCTTTTCTTATATGCCTGAACGGCAGTGAAAACTCAACCTTATGTTCGGACACTCCCGGCGCAACTATAAACTTATGATAAGAGAGGTTAATCAGAGTTGTATCCGCCGCCTCCGCCTCAATAACATATTCGCCGTAACCCGCGTTTGTAAGGGGCTCATTAAAAGCGTAAGCTCCCATATAGGGCGAAGCGACTTTTATGATACCGTTTCCTCTGTAGCCGCTTACGCTCCATGTTATGGTCGTCTCTCCAGCCTTGAGTACAAACGGCGCAAAGAGATCCGCTCCCTCCTGCGGTTTCGGCTGACCGTCTTCAACTCTAAAATTACGCGCTCCGCCAACTAAATAATATCCGGCTCTCGCGGCGTTTACAGAAAAACTCCCATTACCGATATTTCTTACCTCGAAGCTGCCGTCATTGGAACTCCGTCCCGAAGCCGCAACCCGGTTATTCTCCCTGTCAAAAACCACTACGTCAATGCCGCCTGTAACTCTGCCGCTCTCATCCACCGTTCTTCCGCTCATCATAGCGAGACCGTAGAGAGTATCCCACATATTTACGGTCTGATTGCTTTGAATAGTCTGATTGCTTGGTACAGGGATATTTTTTATTCTGCCGTCTATAAATCCGGAGGCGTTTGCGATATAGCTGTAGCGCTTGCCGCCCTCAAGACCGATGCTGAAATTTCCAAACACCGCGTCACTCACAACGGTAACGGTATCTTTTTGCCCCTCACCCGCCGTCACCCAAAACTTGACTCTTGCCGAAGGCACGGGGGCCTCAATATAACGGTTCATCTCATTAGACCAGCTGCGCCCAATAACCACGCCGTTAACAAGCCCCGCACCGGCGCGCAGCGTTATATTCTGATTGCGGCTGCCGCTCAAAGCGATCTCGCCGCTGTGAGTAGTAAATCCCGATTTCTCCGCTGTCAATGTATAAGTTCCCGCGGACAATGAGAATGAAAAGTTTCCGCTTTGAGGCGTGGAAGGCAGTTCGTTAACAAGAACTCCCTCTCTGAAGATACGCACTCTTACCCCGATAACAGGTTCACCGTCGGTATTTCTCACGTTTCCAGAGAGAACAATAGGATTTCTTTCAAGTTTAACATTAAACTGTTCGTTCTGCCCCGATTTAAGCGCCAATTTTACAGGTGAAGAGCTTCTGTAGCCCGCCATCTCAACAAAAACCGTCCAGTCGGCGTCTGAGCAGCTCAGTGTGAAATTACCGCCTCCGTTAGTAAGCGTTCTCACTGTGTCGCCCCACTCCGACACGGCGGTTACATTTGCCAAATTGAGCGGGATATCATTCGCGTCGGTAACTCTTCCAAATATGGCGGCCCTGGGTCTCTCCATAAAAATAGTGAGAGAGGTTCTCTCGCCGTCACGCACGGTTACCGTGCGCGTCTCTGTTTTGTAACCCTCTTTTACCGCTGTAATACGATATGTACCCGCCGGGCGCAATCTTGTGACAAAACCTGTGGTGCTCGTGTAAAAAGCGAGCGGTTTCTCCATAGGGCCCGATAAAACCTCGCTTCTGAGCTCTACCACGCCAATATTAACCGTATCGGTGCCTATAACTTCCTTTGTGCCGATATCAAGAGAACCCTGCGGAACCCTGTACACAAAATCCGACGCGTCGCCGGCAGTACCGGCCCCTCTTGAATCAAGCGCGAAAACACGCCACTTGTAAGCGCCGCCCGTCAAAGTATTGGCGGCGTCAAGCCTTGCCGTCAAAGTATCATTTTGACGTCTGTTGCCGCGGGAGACCGTTGTCTCCCAAACAAGTATACTGGCCTTAAGACCATCCTGATCATCTATATCCAAACCCAAATCAGAGGGTTCTGCGGCAACAAACAGGTTCACAAGGTAAGTATTCGCGTTTGTATCAAGATTTGTCCATTGAAATTCAACTATAGGATTGTCCGCAGAGTTAAGAGTATCAGGCACAACTCTATTATTGACACGCCTTTCAACAGGAAAAATATTTTGAGGTTTATTAAGCGGCGTACCGGCAATTGTAAAACTCAAAAACGGCTCCGGCAAAGAGAGCTTGTTTGATGAAAAAGCGGGATGGTTGCCAAAGTTGCTGAACACCATCCATGAGTACTCTTTACCCGGTGAGAGCGGCGGAGGCGAAGCTGTAATAGTACCCGACGGGTCGGGCTCACCGTAGGTGATGCTTGTTCTTGGAGTGATCGCCTGCCATACGATGCTCAGATCTCCCTCAATTTGGGGATTGTCGATATTGTCAAAATTAATAGGCAGCGGCTCATCGCTCAAAATAACATGGAAATACGGCACATCGGTGTTCGGAACACGATCCCAGCTAAAAGTAGGCGTAAGATCCGTAAGATTTCTTCCCGACGGCCCCCTTGGTCTCGGAGCGCTGGGAGCGTCTATCATTATTGTAAATTCATTTGAAACGAGAGTATCTCTTCTGCTGCCGTTAACTTTAACAGCGGCAACTATACAATAATAGACCCCGGGGCCCATACCGCGCTGATCGCCTGACCGAAACGAAGTTCCTTTTCTTATCGGAAGTCCAAGACCGGGATTTGCGCCGCGCATCGTGTTTTCGCGTCCTGAAATCGCGCGGACCGGATTATCGGGGTTGTAATTTCTAAGATTTCCGCCGCCGGGAGTACGGGCAAAGTAAATCGAAGCATCATCGGGAATACCCCCTGCCGTACTAATCCAGCCGATATCTATAACATCTGCCGGATTATTAAGTACAAGCGGGAACTCAACAACAGCGAAACTGTTTCCCTGCCCTGTCGCGGCACCAAAGCAGCACAGGAGAATCAACAGAACAAAGTGTACGCCTTTTCTAACCGTCATCTATAAAGATCCTTTCATTC
>WRCH01000109.1 GCA_009784115.1 Chitinispirillia bacterium | reverse complement strand
ATAAAAATTCCCCCCCCCCCCCCCCCCCCCCGCCATCAGATGGCGTAGCCCCATATTACATTTTTGGTATAACAGTAACTTCTGAGATAACATCAATTATGAAAGGATTGCTATATGATCCCACAAACTGACTATGTATGCCCCAAATGCGGAAAAATTGTCATTAAAGGGATGTATAATGGAAGAGTTTTCGATAAAGAAAAATTCCCTTTTGAACCAGTGGTAATTGACGAAACTATTTTTGACGATGGAAAAATAAGAGAATTGCCGATAATGCCGTCAATGGCGGGAAAGCCAAATGTTTCAATGATTAAGGAATATAAATGTAAAGGGTGTAAGACGGTTTATTGTTTGGATGAGAGGTGGGAGGCGTGAGTTGTGTAAATAAATATCGTTATTTAGACACGTTTTAACTAAATCACATTAACTTTTTTAAGGAGAGAATTTATGGTCGTTAGTAGCAATGAAGAGCTTGGAAAGGCGATTAAGAGCGGGGCTAATACTATTGAGATTGAGGCGGGAAGTTCTGCCGAAAAAACATATGTAAAAATTAAGGCAACCGGTAAAGTAGCATGGGCAGTTTGTTTTTCAGCATTATCTGTTGCTCTTGCAGTTGTTGTTGTCGGAAAAATTGCAGTACTTCCAACTGCTGGAGTCAGTGCCGTCGCCGGTTTAGCCGCAGGCACTGCAGGCGCAGCTCCGGCGATTGCGCTACTCGGTTTAACTGCAGTGAAAGGCGCGATTATAATTGCATTTTTTGGTGGCGGAATAGGTGCCTTAACTAAGTTGCGTGGTTACAAAATGGAGACCGTAGACGGTAAAATATTTTTAATAAAATAGAAAAATTTTAACTGGGGACAGAATTGCTTTTCTTCGCGAACTGTCTATTTTTGGGGATGGATACTATGTTTCACTAATGACTTGCGCAAGGTAAATAAAAAGAGCTACCTTCTTTCTATGAGCATAATCCTTAACCGTGGGTTAGCAGACCCACAAAAAGAAAGAAGGCAGCATTATTTCATTGGGAGCGGAGTTGCAAAAACCGCAACTCCGCTCCCTAAATTAAAAATTCGTTTCGAGAAGAGGAGATAATTGATTATTATGACGGTAAATCCGATAGAGGTGATTTTAAGAAAATATTTTAATATAGCCGGGATGTACGCCTACGATGGTAAGATTAACTTAGACTTCTGTTACACGTTTTCTGCAGAGGAGATTGCTGAAGAGAGCGGTATTAAACTTGATAAAGATGAAGAAATAATTTGTTCTGATGGCACATACGCTATTTGTTTTACAACAAAGGCTATTTATTGGAGACCTTCCGTGTTAAACGATGATGATGGTTTGAATTATGCCGCCTCTGTAGACTATGATAAGATAAAAACATGTGAGATAATTGATGCTTATGAGCTAATAGCAAAAGGTTGTAGACCATTACTAATTAATGATGATATGCTTATAGATACCGAACATACCGCTTTGAGCGAACAAATCAAACAAGCATTAACTGAGATTTGCGCTCTGAAAGGAATTGACCTTGAAGAAAATACCAGACAGGTTATAGCCAACGGTTCAGCTAACAGAAAATCAAGACCACCCACAAGTAGAGAGGACTCTGCACTAATTCTTAGCTTTGCCAGTGCAGTCAGTAAGGGAAAAGATACCGCAGAAGTTATTGAAGCCCGTAAAGCCTATGATGAATTAATTCATAAATTCAATGAGCTAAGGATTAAGGTGGAATAACTTGGAAAACACCCAACTCTGCCGCACCCTCGCAATAATCAAATCCCTAACGCGAACCCGTTACGGCCTGACCAAAAGCGAGATTTTGGAAGCTCTCGAAAAAGAAGAGATAACGCTTCCATCAGACAGAACTTTTCAGCGTGATATTAACGAGTTGAAGACGCACGGGTATGATATTGTTTGCGGTAAAGATTACCGCTACAAGTTAGAAAACCGCGAAGAGGTTATAAGCGCGAGTTTCTCGTTTGAAGAGATTCAGGCGCTTCAGATGTGCCGTGATCTGTTCAAATACTTTGACGGTACGCATTTAAAGGATGCGATAGATTCCGCGATAGACGCTGTGATTGGAAGCCAGAAGACGCCGTTTTGCAAAGAGGATTTAGAGGAGTGCCGTGATAACTTTATTGTACATCTTGGATGGCGGCGTGATTTTTTCGACAAAAAAGAGCTGCTGGATTCCGTCGCATCTGGCGTGAATAGTGTAACAAAGCTCAAAATCACTTACAAAAAGCCGAATACAGAGACTGAAACGGTGATTGTTGAGCCATACAAAATTGTGCTTTATCATGACACATTGTATTTGCTGGCGAAACGTGAAAATGATACCCGCGGACTGCGTCTGTTTCACATATCCCGCTTTGAGGAAATCGAAGAAACTTACGAAGAGTTTACAAAGGATCGTGATTTAATCCGCAATTACGAAAAAGATTTATCGCACTGTTTCGGTATTTTTATTGACGGTGATTTGTGCGATGTTCTAATAGAGTTCGATAAATCGGTGGAGTACATGATCCGCGAGCGTCTTTGGCATAGCTCGCAAGTTATCGAGACGCGCAAAGATTGCGTAGTATTGAAACTTCGCGTTTATAAATCGGGTGAGTTTATGGCCTGGGTTAAGAGTTGGGGGGAGATGGTGAGAGATATAAAGTTCAGAAAAGCGTCTATGTAGTAACCGCACCGTTTATTATTCTTAACAAGAATTTTCCATACACAGTAAAATCAATCCATTCTCAATCATACTCCATGAGGCGTCGTACTGTATATTTATATTACAGAGGAGGCTGCTATGCGCGAATCTTTAAAAGCGAAAGCGTTAAAACATCTTTTGAATGCTCATCCGACCGTCAAGCGTATCGGCAAAGTTATGACGTTAAAGCTATGTGCAGGTTCTATGATAACTGCTGTAAAATTGAGAGGCGAGAACGAGTTAGTGTTTATTACGCTGAACTATGTTATAAAAGGAAATGAGTTTTATATAACTGACGTTACTGCAAGCAGGGAGTGGTTAAACGCGCTGGCGGATCTTTTTAAGAAACGGCATGCAAAATTTGACATGAGCAAATACGGAATCGCGGCAAATATAGTTAAACATTTGTTTTGAAGGCCAGAACTACCTCTTGGATCTGCGCAAAAATCATTTTCAAAGAGTTAAAGAGTAAATTGAAAATTTTTGTGACCAAATAAAATAAAATGTACACCCTTTTAATAATAATCATATACATCGCTTTCATAAGCCTGGGGTTGCCCGACGCGCTCCTTGGTTCCGCCTGGCCTTCCATGCGTCCGCAGTTTGATGTTCCGCTCTCGTTTGCCGGAATTGTCTCTATGATTATCGCTTCGGGGACTATAGTTTCAAGTCTGCTTTCTGACAGATTGACAAAGAGGTTCGGGCCGTGGTTTGTCACTACAATAAGTGTTTTGACTACCGCCGCGGCGTTGTTTGGTTTTTCGATATCAACTTCATTTTGGATGCTTTGTGTATGGGCGGTTCCTTACGGTCTTGGCGCGGGAGCTGTAGACGCCGCTCTTAATAATTATGTGGCTCTAAATTACGCTTCGCGTCACATGAACTGGCTGCACTGCTTTTGGGGAGTGGGTGCGGCGGCAGGGCCCTATATACTTAGTTATTATTTATTGTCAGGATCAACTTGGAACAGCGGATATTTAGCTATAGCGGTTATACAGCTTGCTTTAACTGTGATTTTATTTTTGTCGCTGCCATTGTGGAAAAATCAGCAAGTAAAAAAATCTGATGATTACGAAGATAGTCATTATAATAATCGTAAAGTGCTAAAGTTATCAGAGATTTTACAAATAAGAGGGATAAAATACGTTCTGCTAACCTTTTTCGCATACTGCGCGTTAGAGTCAACGGCGGGGCTGTGGGCGAGCAGTTTTCTTGTTATACGCAAAGGCGTGGACGCGGATATGGCCGCGCGCTACGCATCGTTTTTTTATATTGGGATAACGCTGGGCCGTTTTTTGAGCGGATTTATATCCGATAAAATCGGCAATAGAAACATGATAAGAGGGGGCATTTGTATAATATTTTTGGGGATCACAGCGGTTTTACTTCCCCCCAAAGCAGATCTTTTATGCCTAAGCGGACTCATAGCGATAGGTCTTGGCTGCGCGCCCATCTATCCCGCCATAATCCACTCCACACCGTCAAATTTCGGCAAGGAGAATTCACAGGCAATTATAGGCGTGCAGATGGCGAGCGCTTATACCGGCACAACCGTTATGCCGCCGCTCTTTGGCTTCATCGCAAACAGTATAGGCATTGGCTTATATCCGTTTTATCTGTTGATACTTGGAGGATTTATGATTTACATGAGTGAAAAATTAAACAAGACGGTGTCATCAGCAATATGAAAAACATGAATTCTGAAAAATTAAATGCGAGTGACGTGCGTTTGCAGCTATTCTCTTTAGTAAATAAGGGGATAAAATACGATCTCGATCGTATGTTTAAAGCTGCAGCACTTTGCGGTGATCCTCAAAAATCGTATAAATCAATACATGTAGCGGGGACAAACGGCAAAGGGTCAACCTGCGCTTATATTGAATCCGTCCTCCGTCAATCAGGATATAAAACCGGGCTTTACACATCACCGCATATCACCAATTTTGAAGAGCGTTTTAAAATTAATGGGGTTGATATTGAGGAGTCTGTTTGGCTTGACGTTTATAAAGAGCAGCAAAAAGTAATAGATGATTTGGGGCTGACATTTTTTGAAGCCGCGACACTTATCTCATTCGAAATATTTAAGCGCAGTAAGATTGATTACGCTGTCTTTGAAGTTGGTATGGGCGGACGGCTTGACGCGACGAACATTATCACCCCTCAAGTTTCGGTGATAACTAAATTGTCGCTTGATCACCAAGAGTATCTCGGTGATACTATTGAAAAGATAGCGGGGGAGAAGTTAGGTATTGTCAAAACGAAAGTACCTGTTGTTATGCTTGACCCTGTTAATCCGCCGGTAAAATCATTAGCAGAACAAAAGTGTAAGGAAACCGGTTCCGATTTAACATTTGTCAATACAAACAATGCCGGTGATATTGTTAATACTAATTACGGTGTATCATTTCGATGGAACAATCATAAATACGATATATCATTATCCGGCGAACATCAGGTACAAAACGCGCTGCTCGCGTTAACGGCGCTTCAAAAAGTTGCCGGTTTTAATTATGATCAACTCTATAACGGGATGAAAAACGCTTCGCTTCCCGGCCGTTTTCAAACGATGATTATTGAAGGACGTACAGTTATAATTGACGTGGGGCACAATCCCGACGCAATGAATGTTTTGACAAAAGCTATTAACGCGCGTTTCCCCGGTAAATCGATACTGTTTGTTGTGGGGATGATGAAAGACAAAGACGTCTCCTCAGCAATTGACATCCTCACAAAGAACGCCTCAACTCTCTACTTTGCAAAGCCTAAAATAGAAAGAGCGGCGGAAGCCGCTGATTTATGCGCAATCGCCGAGAACGAGTTTGGATTTGCGGGCAGATGCCTTGCCGAGCGCAGTGTTGGCGAAGCGCTGCGCCGCGCTGTGAAAGAAGCGTATCCTAACCATGATGTTATCTGTGTTACGGGGTCGTTTCATACTGTGGATGAGGCGCTTTTTGCTGTCAGCGGCAGGGTTTCTTTATAGATTCGCGGCAAAAAATTAAGAATTTTCGCGGTTCCATCAAAAACCGTCCGATTACTGTATTATTAGCGTACTCCAAAGATTATATTTTATTTCTGCTTTATTTTTAAGCTGACGGCAGAAAACTGAATCCAAAAGACGGAGGTATCAATGGGGCGGGAACGCAAAAACAGAAGACACGCAGTAATTAAGGCGTTTAAGGCGGCGGCGCTGATCTTGGCGGCTGTTATGATGCTGCCGATTACGGCGATTGCAGCAGACGATCAACTCGGCGAACTTACTGTCTATCTTACTGCGGGCGACGGCAAGGTAACTCTTGGCGCTCAAGACGCCGTGCCGGCTCATACTTTCATGTATAAGACTACGGTTGTTGATGATACCGAAAATAAACCGAATCTTGACGAAACCGCTTACGCCATAGACTGGACAGGATTCGATGAAGACGCTGATATCCCCGGTACAAACGGCACAAAGATTTTTGTTCAGGTTATACAGGTTTCAAACGGCAGTAACGCGATCAAGGCTTGGGGGCAGGCTTCGGCTATTCCTGCGGCTGGGGATCTCATCATCAACTATACTCTATTTCTGCACACCGACGGCAGGCTTTATAAGGACAACGAGGCAGGCGAAGATATTACCGCCGCCGCGGGAGACGGTTCGTTGGTTGATAACGGCAGCGCAATAGTCACAGGCAGCGCCGGTGAGTGGATTCTTACCCTCAATGGCCTTGAGTTTGAAACTACCGCGCCGGTTGCGCTTAAAGTGCCCGACGGTACAACCATCTTTCTTGTGCCCGGCACAGAGAGTGTGTTGACAAGCGAGTTAGACGGCGACGGCAGCGCCCATGCTATTTTAGTTGGCGGCGGTGCGGAGAGCGGTATGGCGATTGACGGCAGCGGTTTATTGACCGCAAGCGTCCTCAGTACAGCGGGCGGAGTTGGGGCGAGCGCAAGCGCCATTAAAACTAACGGTACTATCACCATAAGAGGCGGTACGATCACCGCAAGAGGCGGCGTTTCAAACGGTGAAAGTCATGGCATCTGCGGTAATATCATAAATATCAGAGGGGGCAGTGTGGTTACCGCTTCAGGCGGTGCTATAACCTCCGCAACCGCGGCCGCGGGCACTCATGGTATTAATGGTACTGCCGCTGTAAATATCAGCGGCGGTACAGTCACCGCGTCAGGCGGCGTCGCGGCCGGTCTTGGTGATGTTGACGCTAACGGTATTGCGGGTACTCTCACTATGGGCGGATTTAATACTGTAGTTACCGCGATAGGCGGAACCTCTTCAGACGACGGCAGTGAAATAGCGGTAAGAGACGGCTATGAGATACCTTTCGGATTTATCTATATCTTAGCTGATAACGCAAATGGTTCAGGAAATCCCGCAACGGGCACAGTCACAACAACCCCGCTGTCAACCGGTGAGCGCAGGTATGTGAAGATTGCGGCTCCCGAAGCGTCTGTCATCACCATCACCGAGCAGCCGGCTTCAAGCATGACCGTTACCGCGGGCAGCATATCCGCTGAGCTGACGATATTGGCGGAAGTGACTCAAACCGCTGCGCTCAGCTATCAGTGGTATATAAATACCACAGACAGCAATGAGGATGGCGTTGCGGTAGAGGGCGCGGCAAGTGCGGGCTTTGCGATTCCGGCAGATTTGACATACGGTACACACTACTTTTACTGTATAGTAAGCGCTACAGGCGGCGCGAGGCCCGATACTTCCGGCGTTGCGGCGGTAACAGTCAACTCCGCTGTCATCATCACCACACATCCGGTTGAAAACACAGTTGTTGCGGTCGGCAGCGTATCGGGCAGTTTGTTTGTTTCCGCGGATGTGACCGGCGGCGCGTCACTTAGTTACCAGTGGTTCTCTAACACGGCAAACAGCAATGAAGGCGGTACTTGGATAGAGGACGCTACATCCGCGATTTTTACGATCCCCGCGGATTTAGAGGAGGGGACGCACTATTTCTTCTGTGAAGTCAGCGCTACCGGCGGGGCAATATCCGTCACTTCTAACGTTGCTGCGGTAGAAGCAAAGAATTTGGTTATCGCGGCGGTTCCGACGGTTACAGTTACTGTTGAGGATAAGATTCTCGCGGCCGACGGCAGCAAAACTTACCTCCTCAAAGCCGAAGCGGCAGCTGCTGACGGCGGTACATTGACCTATCAGTGGTTTGTCAACACAGAAAACAGCACTGTCGGCGCGGCTGCGGTTACCGGCGCAACGGCTAGTGAGTTTACCGCTCCGTATGATGAAAACGGTACGTTCTATTACTTTGCTGAGGTAACAAACACGATAGAGGACAACGGCGACGGCGGGCAAAAGACAGCGTACGCAACGAGCGAAATTATTGATGTAGAGATTGACATCACAAGAATTTTTGCCGGTATAATGTTCCTCTCTCCCAAGTCAATTAAAGAAGCCGGTGCTGACTCGATAGCTGTAACAAATGCTGCATCCTACATGGTTGAGATCGCGGTTGTTAACAATCTCGGCGAACCTTTTACCGATGATCAGTCATCACATACCATTAATCTCTCCATAAGGATCGGCAACGCGGCAACATCAAGAATTATGAGAACAGACCCTGCTACAGGCATAGCGAGATTTGACGCCTCGCTTGCGGGCAGCAGCGTTGGCAATGAGATTAGATTTACGGCAAGATCGGCAATCAACGGTGAAGTATACAACGATACCGCGGATTTGAGGATTGTTCAGCGAGTGTCTGTGCTTACAGCCGACCGGATAATTCCCAAGGATAATAATGACAAAACGGACGAAAATGCTGCAAAGACGGTATTTGCGAATGAGTTTACAGCCGGCCCTAACGTTGCAGGCAAGGGCGGGACGGTAAATATTTTCCGTCAGGGCGAGTCAATAAGAGACGGTGTATTGATGATTTACGACGCATCGGGTAATGTGGTAAGCAGAATTGCAATATCCGACGGCAGGGGCGCGGTTAATCGCGCCCGTACAGACGATGCCGATGCCCAATCCCGCCGGATAGCAGGTTCATGGAATCTCAAAGATACAAAAGGTCGTT
>WRCH01000108.1 GCA_009784115.1 Chitinispirillia bacterium | reverse complement strand
GGAGCGCACCGGGTGATTCCATCAAAACACAGTTACGGCCAAGTTTACGGGTAAACATTCTCAACCGTTCTAAAAAAGGATTTTTTTGAAGCAGCTCTTCAAGATTAGAAGCGTTCTCATTAAGAAAACCGCCTGTAAACTGGATAACGGGACAAAACTCTACAGCGCCGCTCGGGGCGATATGATGTGACAGCCCCATAGCTCCCGGACAAACGGCATTGCCTTGGCCATCCCAATACGCATCAATTATAATGATTTTCGCTTTGCGGCGCTGTTCAACAATAAAACGGCGAAGTGTTAAAATCTGCTCTTCGGTCAGCGCGGCAGAAACATCGGGGTCTGAACCGCATGGGCGGTAGATGTAATACCAAATGTAGTGAACCCCTTTTTTCACAAGGAAATCCAAATACTGTGAACTGACAAGCTCACTAAAATTACGTTGATTGATACTTGCGGCAACTCCTGTAAAAAGACCTGCTTTGACCGAAAGTTCTAATCCCGCAATAGATTTCGCAAAAACGTCATCTTTACCCCTGCGAATCTTTGATTCATTTTCCAATCCCTCAATGCTTATTAACGGGGTGACGTTTCCAGTCTTGGCTAATTTTGAAACGACCGAATCAGTAAGCGTCATTCCATTTGTATAAAGCTGAAAATACGCTTTGGGATTTGAGTCAAACAAAGCGAAAATCTCTGAGTGCAATAGAGGTTCGCCGCCTAAAATCCCGAAAAACTTTGAGCCGTATTTATGCGCAGTGTCAACAACACCCTGCATTTGAGCAAGTGAAAGCTGCTCCGGTTTATCTGTCTGTTCTACCCAACACCCTTTACACTTTAGATTGCATCTGTTTGTGACTGACAGCATCATAAAAGCGGGAAAAAAGGGAGCGTTTCTTTTACATCTGCGATCAAACGCACGAACCGCGATATTTCCGTTCCACCCAAAACGCAATAAATTTCGCTGTACTTTAAATCCACAAGTTTTAATTACTCTGGCGATGGCAAGCGGATTCATTATTTATCCTCCTTAAATAACCGCAGATTGTTCTTACGGTGACGCAGCCGTTCCCTCAACGAAATGTTATCCGATTCCTGCGGCTTGATCTTTTCATTCAGCGTTCCATTGAGCCGCTCTTCTTCTGATTTTGGAAAAATGATTGCGTTTTGCGGACAGATTCTTGCACAAGCGGGACAATCGGTTTTACATGACTTGGGCTGTGTGACTTTTACCTTGCCGGCCTCAATTGAATATACTCCAAAGATACAAAAGTCAACGCATTTTTTACATTCGGTACACCGGGTCTTATCAATAACCGGAAACCACGGAATCCATTCACAATTTATTTTTTCGTAAATTAATTCCTCGACAGGTTGGATTGGTTTAAGTGACAAAGACGCCATAATATCATCAAGTGAAGCGGCGCGCAGATCAATACAATTTAATCCCTCAATATTCAACTCCTCAACATTCCCGAAAAGCGAACGCACCGCGCGGTGTTGACAGGCCATAATCACGTCATCGGACGCAAGCTCTGTTAATTTTGAATGATTATTGACCGATGTGAGACATAAATCCGGCACAATTTCACACGGTATCTGCGCTTCACGGCAAGCCGTCTGTATCGCCGCGATTTTATCTTCGGGTATTCGATGGTAGTATTGGCAAGCGCAGATGTAAACTTTCATAAAAACTTCTCTTTCTCATTGGTAAGGCTCCGCAATGTAAGCGCGTGCCGTGTACCGTAACTTAACTCAATCAATGATAAAAAGGATCAGAATAGGGGGACTCCGGTTTAGTCCCTTTCTGCTCCCACTTAATATCAGGCAGTTTCTTTATATTCACTACAAAAGCGTATCCCGGATTTATCTTCTCAGGTCTCCATGTAAAACGCATCTCCCAGCACTCAAGATCATACATAAAATTAAAATTGTTATGAGTAAACGAGTTGCTTGAAAAATCGTAGTTACCATTCCAGCGCATGGAGAGAGAATTTGTAAATCCAAGCCCCGCGGTAGTACCAAGGTTGAATGATTTATTGGGGATAAACGGCGCGCTTGGATTTATACGGCTTGCTCTGTAGTTAAACCCCGGAGAGAATCCAAGATTCCAGCTCTGCGAACCGCCGCTTTTACCCTGCTTATCAAGCGGATCAATATACTTGGCAGAATCAAGCCGCAGCAGATCTCCGTC
Source organism: Chitinispirillia bacterium (assembly GCA_009784115.1). Lineage (GTDB taxonomy): Bacteria > Fibrobacterota > Chitinivibrionia > Chitinivibrionales > Chitinispirillaceae > WRCH01. The sequence goes on along the minus strand of WRCH01000108.1, from coordinate 6,573 downwards.
CCACAGGCTTCCCGTTACCCCAAGATTATTTGTTGTAAGGTCTACATTGTAATTTCTCTGTATGGGTGCAGCAAGGTTATCTCTCTCATCATACAGCCAAAAACCCGAAGAGTATGAAACGCGCAAAAAATTATAACTTGTATTTGCGTTAAGCTGTAAATCACGCCACTTGCGCGACTGCGCTTCAAAGTCATGAGCTGTGCTTAACGATAGAGAGAGGATGTCAAACTTCTCCTCTTTCATCTTTTCTCCAACGCCAACTTTTCTTTTACCTTGAAACTGATTGGCCAAACTAAAATTCGCAAGCTGCTGAGCTCTGGGTCTTGGCGCGTCATAGTTTATCCTTACGTCATAAAATGTGCGCGGCCGCTTGAGTTCGTGTTTGGGTATGTAGCTATATCCAACAGTAGGGGAAAGTATGTGGCGGATACCGGTAATATTATGCACCCTAACCGGAAAAACGCCGTAAACCTTTGTTGAGACGTTTACACCGGTTCTCCATGAGTGAACTAAATTAAACTCATCAGGAAACGTATCGCGTACAAAGTGCATCCTTTGCGGACTCATTTTTGTTATCGTGTAAACAGTATCAAGATCACCCGCTTCGTTAACAAAATATTCTGCGGATTCATCAATCAGCGTCCAGGCGGGATATCTTGTATCTCTTGCCGGATTTTTGACTTTGTAAACCACTGTATCTCTGATAAACAAAGTATCTTTGACAAGCGTATCAATCGCTCCATAGAACATTGACGCACGGGTGTCAAAAAATGGAGAGATGTTAAAATACGTTAAAAACTTTTGTGTGGAATTAAGATTAAGGTTATGCTCCATACCGGGTCTTATAAATCCGGGCAGTGAGTCATTGCCGTAAGCATCGCGGCGTACGTTTGCTTTTGTGTTATATGAGTAGTAAATATTGTTATACCATGAGGGGCCGCTTTTAGCGGTATCTTCATCCGGCTCATAAGGGATAAACGCCCTGTTGTGCAAATTAAAATCAGCATATGGCATATCCTCAAGTATACGGTCTGTAGTAAGGTTATGGTTGCGCCGCCAAACAAGATTCGTTGATGCGTTTATGTTTTGGAATCTGTGGGAGAGCGCTAAATTCGCGTCCATCTGCTGTTTTTCAAGCTCGTGAGTTTCATCGCTGTAAAGCCGGTTAAAGGAGCGGTTTGACAGAATTTCACCATAACCGGTGAGACGGGTTCTGCCGTCTGGGGTGAGGTTATGATTGTGCCTGTATTTAAGCGCCCACTGCCGTTCGCTCATTTCAAGACCATTATCAATCGCGTATCTCGCAGATACATTTCCGTCAAGCGTATATCTGAGCGCGTAATTGCTTGACGCGTTGAGTACGAAACTGTTGAACTCCTGCGCCTTAGCCCAAAGGGTGAAATCTGCATAGTCATTTGGGGCGTAGTAGTATCCGATATTGTCCATGTAACCGCCGCGGCTTAAGTTTCCTCCCCAAACCGGAGTGAGCCAGCCGCTGCGTCTGCCCTTTTGTAAAGGAAAAATAAAATACGGAAGAACCGCTACAGGGGCGTCGCCTATGTTAAGTATAACGGGACGGCTGACAATTTTATCATCCGGAACTATTTTCACACTGCGCCCTAAAAAGTAATAATCAGGATGATCCAAATTTTCGCAGGAGGTATAGTCGCCTTGTTCTATGTAAAGATGATTGTCGGCAGTTTTAACGATATTGCTTCCTGTAAAATACGTATCGTCAAAGCGCACAGTCGCGTAACTCACCCGCCCGCGGCGTGTTTTTATGTTGTAAACCATAAATTCACCGGCGGTAGTATCATTTCCCTCTATAAGCTGAGGATTTCCTTTAGCGATAAATTGATTATCATCTACCGCGTAGATAACAGTGTCCGCCTGCAGAGTAATATTTTGATATTTTACCTGAGCCCGTCCGTATAGTCTGAGAGATTTTTCCTGCGCGTCGTAATCAATGTACTGCGCTTCGTAGTGGATAGTGTCTGTAACGTTTTGGTTGCTTTGGTTTTGGTTATTTTTATTGTCGGCGGCTTCTGCGGTGTTAATGCTGCCGGCAATACTGTCTGATGACAAATTTGATGACAGTGTATCAACCGGTATGTTTACATTTGAGAAATCGCTTTGGGCGATGGCCGCAGAGGCGAAAAGGCAATACAACATGACGGCGCGTAAACGCGCATTCAAAAAATATTGCGGGATGACAAATTTACGCACAACAATTCTCACAATTTAAATAAGATCCATCCCTGTAAAAAAGAAAGATACCTCTTGCCGGGCGGTTTCCGGCGCGTCTGAGCCGTGGCAGGCGTTGTGCTGTACGTTTGTAGCGTAAAGTTTACGTATAGTGCCTTCGGCGGCGTTTTCGGGATTCGTTGCGCCCATGAGCTCTCTCCAGCGTGTGATAGCGTTCTCGCCTGAAAGCGCGATAGCTATGCAGGGGCCGCTTGACATGAAATTTAGAAGCTCCTCGTAAAACGGTTTGCCTTTGTGCACAGCGTAAAACTCTCCCGCGAGTTCGCGTGTGAGCCGTACCATTTTAACCGCTTCAATCGTCAATCCGCTGTTTTCGATCATATTAAATATTTTACCGGCCGTCTTGCTGCGCACTGCGTCGGGTTTAATGATCGCGAGAGTTTTAACCTTGTCCATTCTGAGAAGTCTCCTTTTATAGTGTGCTTTTTTCAATCTTGTATTATATTTATAGATAATAAATATACTTTAGGGGTATATGTTGTATTTGTGTTCTCGGTAATATATTAGCGGATTGTTTGGAGATATGATGAAGAAATGTTTTTTTGCTGTTGTGATTTTTTTAGTCAGCGTTTCTGTTTTTGCGCAGCAAAATAAGGCTGACTCCTCTCAGGGCGGGACGGAGTTGCTTAATTTGCGTAATGATGATTCTACGCAGGTATCATCAAAAAAGACAGCGCCTGTTGATTCTGCTACTGATAAGCAGTCTGTATCAGATTCTTCATTAACAAAAGATTCTGCTGAGCAAAGCGATGAGAACGGTGTATTAACACTGAAAATAAGTACCGATCCTACAGAAGCCGGTATTAAAATTGGTGACCGTGACTATGGAATTACACCCGTCACAATAACTGATTTAGAAATCGGCGAACATGTTCTTGAACTGAGTAAAAGGGGTCATTTCAGACGGAGAGTAACTATCCAGCTTGACTCAGCAGGCGCTGATCTGCACTTCGCGCTTGCCGCGCCCGCGTCAATTTTTATCACAAGTGATCCAAAAGACGCTCAAATAACTTTTGATGGAAATCAATCGGGCGTAACGCCTTTTCAAAGTGAAAGAATGAGACCCGGCGATTATCCGCTTTCTGTAAGCGCTGATGGATACGAATCTTATGAAACGACTGTGAGTTTAAAATCAGGAGTCAGTGATACTCTGCATATAATTTTGGAGCTTTTGGATGATGATGATCTCACAGAAAGCCAAACAGCGCCGATCCTGCAAATATCACAACCTGAAAAAACAAATAGATCACTGTTTAACAAAGAGCATACAAGAACGGGAATTGCGACGATAGCGTTTTTTGCTTTTATTGCGCTGCTTCTTGGGGTAGAGAAAACGTCTTACTGAAAATGTGCCGCTTCGCGCATCGGCAGAACGGTTACCTTTCTACAAAAAATACCTTATAGCAAAAGTAAAATTCATAAGAGCGGCTCTGCCTTGCCATCCGTCAAAAACTTTTTTGGCGTCATGATCATAAAAATCATTCACATTAGCAGCAAGCCTTAAATCAAAACCGAGATTTGGCGTTAACATACTGCCAATTCCCAAAACAACGCCGGCGTCTGCTTTAGACCTGACATAATCATGAGATTTCATCCGTTTACGGTCGATAAGCTTTCCATCATCATAAGTGCTTATCGTGTAAGAATAATCATATTCGTGTTTGAAAGGAATGCCGGCCTGTACTCCAACCGACACATAGAACGGACTGTTTTTATTAGGCGTAAATTGAACCATAAGGGGGATCAAGAGAGCCATTTCATCTATTGACTCTTTAAAGTCTTTACCGATGGAGATCACATTGCCGTCTATAATAGTATAGCTGTAATGACTGTCGGAAGAGCGGCCTAAAATCCTGTAACAGATATTTACTTCCGTACTTATACTTAGCCGATTTGTAAACGGATGTTTTATCAATACGCCGGCTTCGCCGCCATATCCCATACCGCGTATATAAGACCATTCGACAGCATAAGTGTTCAAGTTAGCTCCCGCCCGAAATCCAAACCGCAGAGCGCCTTTAGGGGCTTTCACGGCGGCGATTTTTTCAGCATCCTCTTCGCTGAGCGCCGGTACAACTTCGATATTCGCGGTATCAGATTCCGCTGTTAATGTTTCACTGTCCAAATCTGCCGTATCCTGTTCCTTAACATCTTCATCTCTTTGAGCTTTTACTCCCGACCACGCTTCAAGCTGCCCAATCCCTTTTTCGTTAAGAGAGCCGGAGACAAGTACGCCCGAACTGTTTACAGTTCCAAATTGCCGCGCTTCAACAGAAACTAATCCACCCCGCGGAGAACGCATTTGCATGGTACCTCTGAGTACCGCAACAGTGGGCACTCCCTGACGGGTGGTTTTAACAGCCGCCGCAGTTCCGGTTGGGGTGAAGATATAACCTTTTGCCAATATACGAAGTGAGGTTAGTTCGTGCGGTTGATTGCGGTCAAGAAAAATTTGCCCCTCTTCAAGAGAGATACTGATTGAAGACCCTTCACCGGTTAAAACAACTACAGAGCTGTTCTTTATCAAAAGCGCGGAGTTGCTCTCAAGTGAGATGCGGGCGTCTGCGTTTGTAAGCGTAAACAAAGTATCGCCGATTCCAACTTCGGCAGAACCTATTATCTGCTCTTTGTGATTAGAAGATAAACGCCCTATTAGAGCGCCGCCATTTTCCGCAACTGTCAATTTAAACGTTTGAGCCTGCGCAGCCAAAGAGAGGGCAGCAACCATCAATAAAAAACCTGCTTTTCTACTCACCCGAACCTCCGCTTTTTTAACATTGATGACCGTCCCCTGCAGAGGCAGTCATCGCACGAAAACGTTAAATTATATACCAATCTACGGCATAACTTTACACTGTGCCGCTAAGCAACAGAGCCGGCCCTGCGTGCAGTTGCGTGCGGTGCAGTGTGAAGTTATGCCGTTACTCAGTATAATTACTGCCCCGCCGCGGCCTCGCTTTCAAGCTGCGCCTGTACAGCCTGAGCTTCGGGAGAGTCTGCGCATCTGTTGAGAAGATTTCTCCAAACCATTTCACGGCTTCTCATTTTGTTTTGATGCCCGTAAGTTAAGCCGAGCTTGTAAAGAGCGACGCAGTAGCGCGGCCCATCGGCATGTTTTTTAACAAATTCAAAGTATGCTTTTTCTGCCGTTTCAAAATCTCTTTTCGCAAAGTACGACTCCGCTATCCAGTACTCCGCTTCCGGCGCCTCTGCTGATTCGGGGAATTGCGTGGCAAGGTCTCTAAAGCCGCCTATCGCAAGATCGTAACGTCCGGCGTTAAAGTCGCCCATCGCGATCTCGAAAAGTTTTTCAAGCTGAAGTTTACGCAGGTTTGCCGCTTCTTCGGCGTTAGCGATCTGCTGTTCAAGACGGCGGCTGACCTCGGCGGTAGATTGCTTTAGATTTGACAGTTGAGACTGGTTTTCAAAAATATTATTCTCTACGGCGGATATCTTGCGGTCGAGATTTGTGAAGTGCATCTGCTGTTCGGCGCGCATAATTCGCAGCATTTCGCTGGTTGTCTTCATCTGTTCATCCAATTTTTCCTGCTTTTCATGCAGTTTAGTATGAAGATTTATGTTCTTGGAATGTAAAGTATCCACCCTGTCCTGTATCTCTTTTAGTTCTTGAGTCCTCAGAACGGTTATATGGGAACAACCGGACAATGCAATAACTGCCGCAAAACAAAATACCGCGGCGCCAATTTTTTTAATCATGTTATATCTCCTGCAGTTAAAAATGTCTTGACCATTTTGGCATTCTTATGTCGCCGCTGTTGGTTACTTTGCGTAAGCGTGTTCCGTCGGGCTTTATTACGTAAAGATCACTTTTTCCTTTTTGTGTATTTACAAATGCAATTAGGTTGCCGTCCGGCGACCATGTTGGGTATTCGCTGCTTCCGGGCATATCGGTTATTTTTTTTGCGCCTGTTCCATCGGGTGAAACGGTCCATATGTTAAAGCGGTATGTTCCTGGCGCCTGTGAGGCGTAGGCAATTTTGTCGCCCCTGGGCGACCATGCGGGCTCCGCGTTATAGCGTCCCTCAAAAGTTATGCGGCGCTGATTTGCGCCGTAGGCATCCATGATGTAAATCTGCGGCCCGCCTGCCCTGTCGGACATGAAAGCGATTTGAAAACCGTTAGGCGACCAGCTTGGAGAGGTATCTACGCCGTTACTGAATGTGAGGCGGCGAACGCCTGTGCCGTTTGCGTTAGCGACGTGAATATCAAGTTTACCTGCCGGAGAAGAGGCGTAAGCGATGGAGCCGTCTATCGGGGAGACGTCGGGAGAGACGAAAAGCGTTCTTC
>WRCH01000107.1 GCA_009784115.1 Chitinispirillia bacterium | reverse complement strand
TGTGGTAAGCAAATGGAGAGTAAGGGTAAACATGGATACCATAGTCATTGTTACTCTGACTATTCTGACTATTCTAACTATTCTGCTGACTATTCTAACTATTCTGACTATTTTGACTATAATAGATATTCTGATTATCGTGAAGACCCTGGCTGCTATTAGTCGCAACAAGGAAAACCAATATGGATTCCATAAAGTGTCCTGTTTGCAATAATCCAACAAGCGTTAGACATGAAAAAGATATGTGTTTGGAGTGCGGCCATCCATTTGACATAGTTGAATGGCAGAAATATTGGATAGACGAAAGACAAAGCGAAAAAACAATAATTAAAAAAGATGATGACTTGTCAAAATATGGAAGATGTAAGGAGTGTGGTAAAGCGTTTACTGCATATAGTAAAATAAAATTTGGGTGCCACGATTATTGTTATTCGGAACATTCCGAATGCTCTTCCTGTGATATTTCTTATGACACAGAAAACCATTATCAAAAAGTGTACGCGACGTTTTCAGCTTTATTTAAAAGGTTTCATAGGCTAAACAATATTGAAAAGTTAAATATTGGCAGCAAGTATTATCAATTTAAAGGAGATATCTTCTTTAAAGTAGTTCTCCTTTTTTCTAAAGCCTATTGGAAGATTAACTTTATAGATACCAATTTTCAGATGTTATTTAAAAAACGTATTGGTAAATATCCACTCATAAAAAAATTAGGCGAAGGCAAATGTGCTGTTTGCTACTACTCCGAAACCGCCGAAAAGGTACCAGTCGTTGTAAAATATGCAAAAAAATGGTGGTTTTATGCGAAGAACACACATCTTAGAGAAGCATACATCTTATCAAAAATTGATCATCCTGCTATACCGAAGCTGATTGAAGTTTTGAATGACAAGAGCATTGAAAGCTTCGTAAAAGAGTACAAACCCGGTAATACAATTCGCAAAATGGTTTTTAATGAAAATAAAAAGTTTTCTTACAATGAAACGATTAATTTATTTGAAAAGGTGCTTTCAATTTTAAAATATATACATGACAATAATATTATATTTTACGATTTAAGGCCGGATAATATCATTTTAAATGGTGATAAAATCAACTTTATAGATTTTGGTTCTTCCAGATATGCACGGGAAAACAAAAATGATTATATTTGGGACTACTTATATTTAGGCGACTTGCTTTTATTTTTCCTTTATAGCAATTATAATGGTAATTCAAAAGGGACTTGGACAGAACAGTTAGGTTTAAATTTATCGCAAATAACCTTTATAAAAAAGCTGTTTCTGATTCTACCACCACATAATAGCATAACAGAGATACAAAATGAATTTAGAAAATTATTCCCTGTTAAGCAAGACAACCCTTTAAAAACTATAATAGCGAAAGTAACAAACAACTGCAATTTACAATGTAAATATTGTTCGGTTGGTGATGTTAATGATGTCGACTTTATGTCTGATGAAACTTTGTTAAATTTACACACTAAAGCAAGTAAATGGAGCGAAATAGATGAAACCGCAATAATTTGGCATGGCGGCGAACCGCTTCTTGCAGGTATTGATTTCTTTAAAAAAATATTGGAAATTCAAAAATTGATACCAAATCACAAGTTTATTAATTCAATTCAAACAAACGGTACTTTACTTGATGGTACATTACGTAAATTTTTAAAAACTAATCATTTTAAACTAGGTTTAAGTTTAGATGGAATTGAAATTACTCACGATCTTAACCGCCCCTATAAAAATGGAAATTCCTCATTTCAAGACACATTACTTTGGATTAAGAGAAAGAAAAGAAGACACGCTTGTTGTGTTTTGAACAAAAATACATACTCGCATATAGAGCAAATTTATGAGTTTTCAAAAAAGAATACGATTAACTTTAAGTTTTTACCTCAATATAGAGCCGGCAGAGCATCGGATGATACTAATTTAGAACTTTCCAATGACGAATTGGCATCGGCGTTCATAAGATTGTTTGACTTATGGTTTGAAGATAAACCTAACGAGAGAGCGAATATTCATCTTTTTGATTATTTAACAAGCAGGCTAAATAAAACAAAAAATGAATCGGAAGTTATTCCACATTACGATTGTTCATTCCAAAATGATTGTCAATATAGGTTTTTGGGCGTTGCTCCGAATGGAGATTTATATCCTTGTGGTAAGTTTGTAGGCGAAAAAGAGTATTTATATGGTAATATAAATGAAGAGGGTGAAATTTCAGAAAAATTAAACAATCCCATGAGAGAAAACTTCTTAGAACGCCATAAAGGTTTAAAAGAGTGCGAACTATGCAAATATAAAGACTTCTGTAATTCGGGTTGTTCACATACAGCGTTTGTTACCTGCGGAAGCATCATGCGAAAACATCCAGCCTGCGGAGCGTACAAGAAGCTGTTTGAGCATATTGAAAAGAAAATGTAATGGAATCTTGTATCGAATCCATATCAACAGCAATGAGTAAATCTTTGTAAGAACCGATAACGCCAGTCCAGCCCATTACTTTTTCAGAAAGAGCGGTCTTCTGAATCCACAGATTACCAAGGTTGTTCTTGCACCACTCTGGGTCGCTCAAATACATCGCTTGAAGTTCTGAGATGGTAACGATGTAGCCTTTGTTGCCGGGAAGTCCGGGAATATCAAGCCGTTCGATACGCTTTTTGAGAGCATAGTTTGACAGGTTAGAGAGCCAGTTACTTGTGAGTATTTTAGCTCCGCCCGCCGCTGTGAGCGCGTTTTGAACATTAGTCGTGTAAGTGGCCGCGTTGCGGTTATACACCGGCTGCCTTACATCATACGCGCCAAGACCGGCCACAAAGATATTAGGGTTGAGGTTACGCTGACAGACGGTATTTGTCCCCATAGCTTCCTCATGCGTAAGAGACGCGCCAAAGGTCTCAATAAGCCCCTGATGAATGTGTAAATCTTCATCATCCATGTTCCATATTGCAAGTTCGTCAATGTGCTTTTCAAAAAGTTTAAGAAAATCCGCGTCAAGTTTATCAACACCGTAACCCGGTTTGCTGACTACTTTGCGGCGGTTGTTTCTGAAAATCCTAAATGACTTTGTACGCGCACCCTCCTCTGTTCCGGTCGCTTGCATATTTCCATAAACGCCGTCCTGCCGCAGATTCATCTTCATAGTAATAACAGCGGATGAACTGCCGGAGAGTTCCTTTGGGTCAACGCTCATATAGATCGCGTTGGGGATTTGTTTCTTTTCAGTATTATACTGACCTTGCACATCGGTATAAATCGAAGCGAGCCGCGATTTTATTCTAAGCTCTTTGTCAAGACCTACCCTGTGCGATTCTTTCGCCAGTGGGGTATAGGCTGCCATATTCATATACTATTCCTCCGTTAATTTATGTTTCTCATAATTGACGCTATCCGCGTTCGTTTTAAACTGAGCGAATCGGTCATAAAAACCGTTCGCGTTAAAGCTGTGCTAAATACTCATAGACTTCATACCCAAAATTCCGCGAGCTTTGTTGAACTCATCAAGTTTTGTAGTAATACCTTTTCTGAGTTCTTTGGCAATCTCCTCCTCATCTACTTCCGCGAGATACTGAATAGCCCAATTCGTATCATAGTTATTAGTCTGCCCTATGGTACTTTGACTATTGAGTTCCGTTACTGCCGGATCGCGCTTAGTCTGCGCCGCCGCAAAGTCCTGCGCTCCCTGTTGGTAAGCCTGATCTTTCTCTTTTGTGTAGTACCCCTCCTCATGCCGCTTTTGTCTAATAGCGGTTTTTAGATCGGGGAGAATTACAGGAATGTTATTACCGGTCACAGGGTCGTACCTTTTGACTTGATCGAACTTACCGGTAGAGTCTTTGCGCCATCCGTTTTGATAATCAAGGTACTCGCAGACTTTAAGGTAATTCTCCATGTCCGTGGTAGGCGCGGCAGCTATACCCATAACCTGACAAGTATTTATCAGATCGGAGTTCCTGATCTGCAATTGACTAAGCGCCATAGATATTTCTTGCTGATTTTGAGGCGGACGTTTGAGGTAAGCGTTTGCAACGTCAAATTTCCACTTCTGATATTCAGCTTCTATCTGAGAAAAAGTTTTAGATAGATTGAACTCCGCTTTGAACTCAGGGTCGCAGATCGCAGATTGAATGTCTGCGTACTCAGCCTCAATAGCTTTTCTGCGGCGCTCCTCCTCCGCGATTCTTTTTTGATCGCTCAGATAAGCATCTGTTGACTGTCGTGTGTTAAGCGCTTCGGTTTGTGTCTGTAATAAAAGCGCTTGCTGATCGCTTAACAATTGCGTTTGTAGCTTGGAGAGTTCCCATTGTTTAGACTGATACGCATCGTCAAATACCTTGTCAGGGTCTTCCTCTTTAATTTTGTCAAGTTCAGCCTGTATCGCATTGATGTCGTTCAGTAGCTTTTGTGTTTTAGCAACATCAACCTGTGGCCGTGTTCCCTGACTTACCGGCGGTTGCGGCGGTGGAGAGGTCTGTTGCATCTGCGCAATAGCCGCTTCAAGCTCGACTATACGCTTTTGAGCATCGTCTTGACCGCCATCCATTTTCTCCTTGATGAACTTTTTTTGACGCTGTATCAACTCCTCTTTCTCTTGAAGACCTTTAATCACATCGGCAGGGGTTGTGTATGTAAATCCTGCTTTTTGTAAATCTTCAAATGAAAAAGCCAACTGTCCGATTGAGGCCGGTGCTGTCGGTTCTGATTGTGTCTGCTGTTCCGGTGCGGTTTGTGTTGCCGGTGTATCCGGCTCCGCAGGGAGAGCTACGTTTATTTCTGTCCCCTGTTGTCTGTCCTCTGTCCCCTGAACCGGCACTTCTATCGCAGCATTTTTAATCCGTTCAAGCTGCGCAAGATTATCCGGCGTTTCATCAAGGGCGTTCATCGCCTCAATTCTCGCTTCTTCACTTGCAAACGTCATGGTTTCTTCTGATGATGACATACTTATACTCCTTTTTGTGTGTTACGGCATTGTGTATATAAGAAAAACTGTGTATTCTACCTTCTGTCCTTTTTGTCCTTCCCGTCATTTACTTACTGATAAGCCATTTCCGCGACTCTCGGCCCGCCCTGTACCTGCACTCTGCTCATTTCAGGCGGCATTTGCGGCGCTCCCGGCATTGGAACATCCGGCGGCATCCCACCGCCCATTTGCTCCATACTTGGAAGCTGAACCGGCATTTCTCCCTGTTGCGGCGCTTGCTGCTGCGGCTGTTCCATCCCCTGTTTTTGCATTAGAAGCTGTTGCAACTGCATATCAAATTGGGCGCTCTGCAATGTATCTCCCTGAATCCCTGCCTGTAAACCGGTTATATTTTTCATTTGCGTCATCCGCGCATTTACCATAAGCATTTCATTAGCAAGTCTTAACATCGCTTTGTCATCTTCTGTCAAGTCTAATGTACTCATAAAATTGTTGAGAATAATCGCGTAATGTCCGGGAGCAAGGTTAGGGTCTATTGATTGAAGCATCTCCGCCCAAACAGTACGCCATCGCATACGGTACGTTTGACTTTTTGCGTTTTCAGTCACCACCACACGGCAGCGCGGCGTTGATGTAACGGAGTTATAAATAAGCCCACCAGCGCCTCTTTGATTGAGAATGACTTTTTCACCGCTTGCCCTAAATGTTACGGTGCGTTCTACATCGGCGTATGTATTCTGCCACTGGTAAAAGTAGCCTTCTCCAATGTTATTCATAAATTGACGGATTGCACGGTTTTGTAGAGTATTGGCGATAAGATTTAACTGGAATTTTCTCTCAAAGAGGATACCGGAGTCACCGCTCTCCGTGATTGATGAAAGCGCGTCAGAAGCGCGGGAGATAAGCGGTAATACCTGCGTATACATACGGTTGATTTGATCAACTACCGCGTTTGGATAATTACTGGCTGCCATGTGCGTATATGGAGTTTTAACGCCGTCAAGGTCTACAAATTCAGCGTGACCTTGCTTGTTTTTATTTTTCACCCATTCTTGACGTTTTGCTTCATCGGGGAAGAGATTTTGATTTACAAGGGTACTGCCGCCCTGTGCTTTACTTAGCATCTCTGTAACAAGTGACTCACGCTTGTTAATGGTCTGCTGTAAATCTATTATAGATTCCACAACCCCCATATCCTGACCGCCGAACCGTTTTACCGTGAAATGATAAAACGGTAATCCATTTACCTGTATCTCACTTTTTTCTCCACACGCAAGAGCTACTTTGGGTAGGTCTGAACATACGGCTGTGAAATAATGTACTCTGTCCTCATAAGGTGATTCGGTTACAGTATCCCAATCTATTTTATTTAGTTCCGCAAACATTGTAAGATATTCGCGGTCTTTATTTATGGGAAAAGGTATCCACTGCAAACTGCCCTCACGCCGTCCGATAAGACGATTTCCTTTCACAGTTTCTAAGTAATGTTTTTCAATGACTCTAAATTCATCGCCTACTTTGCTCTGAAATGAACGGCGCTCAGAATCTCCATTGCCGCCAAAGGGGTACTGCCTCTCTTTGCGCATATCTCTATACGCCCGCATTATCTCTTCTGATTTGTGTTCGTAAATCTGAATGATTTTAGCGGGATTCAGATACCGAATACGGTACACAATCTCTGCGTCTCTGTCATCATCAGTAAACCAGTACGGATCCCAAACAAGAAACCCCGGCAGTTCACGGCCAAGAGCAATCCGTTTGGTTCCGTATTTACGGTCAACATATAAATAAGCATCTCCGGCATGAACAAGCCCGTCACGCAGAACTTTTATAATGACATCTTCATAGTTGTAAAGTTCTTTATCTGAATAGTAGGATTCAGCAATAGCTTCTGTGACAATGGACGGTTCACCCTCAACGGGAGTCCAGCTTGTATCGGGAAGATCGGCAAGGAGCGCACCGGCAAGAGCGTCTACTTTGGGGGAGATAACGTCAAACTGCGCAGCGTGTCTGAACTCTGAGCGCAATATTTTTTTATCGTGTTCGTCCCACTGGCCGCTGTCCGCCGCGAAGTAGTGCCGCCAGTTTTTAAGTGCGCGGTCAAGCTCAGGCTTGCGAATATTAATCGCTCGCTGCGCTTCACTTAAAACAGACTGCGCAACTTCGGCCTCGCTTGACCTCAAAATGTTGTATGGTATTTTTGCCGCTGCCATTTACGCCCCTTGCTGATTTCCTTTCAGCCTGCATCCCTCAACCTGCCACCCGCGCTCAACACATACCTTGAACGCATCCTTTGACAAACCAAAGTAGTACGGACAAACCGGCTCTCCCGCATCGTCTTTACACCTGTACTCACAGGTACGGCAGTTGCGAAAATCAATTTTATCAAATTCACGTAAAAAATTCTTACGGGCTTTTTTCACACTATAACCTTTCCATTCGGTTTTTCGTGCGCTCGGTACATTTACTCCCATTTTTACGCTCCACTCATCCAAGTTCCGGTACTTTGTACCTTTGTTGTTTCCGCTCTATGATAGTCATGTTTTGCTCTGCCGGGTGTTTCTACAATTGCCGCTTGTCTCAACTCGCTTCCAATCATACACAGAGCCAAACAAAACGCTTTATCTTTCTGTGGCTTTCGGCTCTCAGCATCTATACACCATCCGGCAGCCTCTACCGCAACGTCCATCGCTTTTTTACTAACGTAAACGCGCCCAAGAGAGAACATCTGACCTAAAAAAGCTATCGCGCCGTTCATTTCAAATCTTGGAGCTTGGCTCATTCTTGTTTGTACTTTCGCTCTGTCAAATTCTCTGTTGATGAGCGTACTCATTCCGATCTCCGCGCCATCCCCAAACATTTCAGGATTACCCATAAGCCGTTCCATTTTCACAGTGCGGAGATTCGACCTCTGCGCTACGTTCAGAGCAACCGCACTTGGTACATTATTATGAAAAATTGCGGCATCGTAAACGTAAAGATTATGCCCGAATTTGTCATAAGCCGCCGCAACGTATACCATACTCATATCCGGTCTGTGTACAAGCGCTCCGTAGTGCAGACAATGACGTGTAGCGGGATTTGACCATATCATACTGTAGTTTTGAACTCTGCCGACTCTCCACTCCGGCCACACCTTTTTCAACACGGCAAGAATTTTATACGCACCGTTTACAGAGTCTACCTGATCTTTTTTACCTTTGGGAAAACTCCCGACTTCTGCGAGAAAAGGTTTATTCCACGCGCCTTTAACAAGATACACGCGCCCCTGTTCCGCAAGCGCGGCAAGCGGCTTGCATCTATCAACTTTGTCACCGCTTACAGGGTCAGGGTGAACTTCGTAGCCGTCAAGCATTTGACTTAGATGTTCAGCATTGAGCGCACCCGCTGAACCTTTCTCCTTTTCCCATGCAATCATTGTCTCAAAGCCATCACGCATGGCGCACAGTTGCATTTTTTCAATCGTAGTTTTGGGCGTTTCTCTGAATCGCTCAATGTCAATTATGTAAAAATCACCGTTGAGGGTTCCGCACAGCGCCCCCGAAGTCCAAGCGGGGTCTTTGCCTTTTTCCGGTTTACTTGCCGCGAAGTCCCAATATCTACACAATTTGAGTCCGGCGGGAAGTTGTGATCTTTCGATGATATTTGCTTCAAACCATTTAGGATCAAATATGCCGCCGGTGTGCGTTATTCGCCAGTTACCTCTAAGAAGCCGCTCTCTTGTGATTTTATCTTGCGCATAAAGATTTCTTTTGTAGTTAGGATCACGTTTGAGAAGCTCAGGGTTATCATCAACAGTTGCGGGAATGTAAGTAATGCTAAACGGCAGTTCGCCGCTCGGCCCG
>WRCH01000106.1 GCA_009784115.1 Chitinispirillia bacterium | reverse complement strand
CCCGACGCGCCTGAATATTTTTTGCGTCCGGGGGTAGATACGCGCTTGAGCCCCTGAATCGCGTTTGACATATCGTCGTTGTACTTCAAAAGGATTTTAATTGTGCCCTGAGTTTCACTCTCAACGTAGGCGTACTTGCTTATGAAATGGTTCTCAAAAAGTATGCGGGCGATCTCTTTTTTGAGCTTGTTTGACGGAATGTCAACAGTGCGCTTTCTTGCCTGTATAGCGTTTCTGATTCTGTTGAACATGTCTGCGATCTGATCTGTTAACATCCTTCCTTAACCCCTTCTGTACGTGCGGGGGTTGTCCCCTGCCGTATACATTGTTTTTGAGACGCGAAGCATCGCGTCTTTACATTACCGTTATTTTTCATATTATTTTAGCGGGCGATCCGGGGAATCGCCCCTACGCCCGCCCTGCCATTGTATCATTGGACGCGATAAATCGCGTCCCTACAATCCCGTACGGGCGGCGATTTATCGCGCCCTAATATCTATTACCAGCTTGACTTAACAACGCCGGGTATTTCACCATTAAGCGCCATCTCTCTAAAGCAAAGACGGCAAAGACCAAAGTCACGGATATAAGCGCGCGCTCTGCCGCAGCGTTTACAACGTGTATACGCGCGAACCGCAAACGCCGGTTTTTTTCTGTTCTTTTCTATTAATGCCTTACGTGCCACTCTTTGTTGCCCCTTTTTTATAATTATTTACGGAACGGCATTCCGAGTTCTTCCAAAAGTCCAAAGCCCTCATCGTTAGTGTTGGCAGTGGTGTTGATACAGATATCCATACCTGAAATCTTCGTAGTTTTATCGCGGTCGATTTCAAGAAAAACGATCTGTTCTTTTAACCCCATTGTATAGTTGCCAAAACCGTCAAACGATTTTTTCGGCAAGCCTCTAAAGTCACGGATACGAGGAATCGTAATCGCCACAAGACGGTCAAAAAATTCCCACATGCGCTCTCCGCGAAGCGTTACCTTAACGCCAATCGGGAGATTCTCGCGAAGCTTAAAGTTTGAAATCGCTTTTTTCGCTTTTGTCACAACGGGCTTCTGACCGCTGATATCACGCAGACAAGCTACAGCCTCGTCAATAAGTTTTCCATCGCTAACAGCGTCGCCAACACCCATGTTGATTACGATCTTGTCAAGCTTAGGCACCTGATTGACATTCTTATAGCTGAACCGTTTCATAAGCGACGGCACAACCTCTTTTTTGTATTTTGCCCACATGCGGGGCTTATCTTTTGCTGCCATATACTACTCTATAGACTCCTTAGACTTTTTAGAAAAACGAACACGCTCGCCATTGTCAAGCACCTTAACGCCAACCCGTGTGGGCTCGCCCGTTTTGGGGCACTTCAGCATAAGGTTAGAGATATGAATCGAGGCTTCTTTCTCCATAATACCGCCCTGCTGATTCTTCATGCTGGGCTTGGTATGGCGCTTTACAAAGTTAATTCCTTCAACAATAGCCCTGTCCTTACCGGTGATAACTTTCAAAATCTTACCGCTTTTGCCTTTGTACTCACCGGATATTACAGTAACCGTATCATTCTTACGCAACCCTAATGACATAACGTCCTCTCTCCTTATAGCACTTCAGGTGCGAGTGATACGATACGCATGAATTTCTTCTCGCGCAGCTCTCTTGCCACAGGGCCGAAAATTCGGCTGCCCTTTGGTTCACCTGCTTCATTAATAATCACAGCAGCGTTGTCGCTGAAACGGATGTAAGTTCCGTCTTTGCGCCCGTACTCCTTGGCGGTTCTGACGACAACTGCTCTTACAACCGAACCCTTTTTTACAGCGCCGTTAGGAATAGCATCCTTTACGGCAACTATAATGATGTCACCCACACGCGCATAGCGGCGGCGTGTTCCGCCAAGAACACGGATGCAGCGAACTTTCTTTGCACCTGAGTTGTCGGCTACGATTAAATTTGATTCTACCTGTATCATCTGCTATCTACCTTTTATCAATACGACTGCATTTGTTTTCGTTGTCACAGCGGACGATCCGGGGGATCGTCCCTACATGCCATTTTATTTCGCGTTTTGTACAGACGCATTGCAATGCGTCTCTACTTCGCTCTCTCAACGACCTCACCGATACGCCATCTCTTAGTCTTCGACAAAGGACGCGTCTCAATAATTTTCACAGTATCGCCGACTTTACAATCGTTAGTTTCATCATGAGCAACATAGCGCTTCTTGAACTTAACTGTACGTCCATAGATAGGGTGCATAAGCTGACGCTCAACGCTCACTACAACACTCTTGTTCATTTTATCGCTTACGATAACGCCGACACGTTCTTTTCTGTAATTTCTCTCTGTTTCTGCCATTTTTTCCTCTGTCATATTACGCCTGCGCCACTGAAGCAGTACGCTTCTCTTGAAGAATCGTTTTAGCTTTCGCTATATCACGACGCACATAACGCAGTTGAAGCGCGTTACTGAGCTGCCCCATTTTCGCCTGAAATCTGAGATTAAAAAGTTCTTCCTCAAGACTATCAACTTTTTTTACAATCTCATCAACAGAAAGCTCTCTAATTTCTTTTGCTTTCATTATAGTATACCCTGCTTTTCGAGTTCAACAAATCTTGTTAAGACCGGAAGCTTTTGAGCCGCAAGCCTCATCGCTTCCTTGGCTACATCACCCTTAATACCGCCGATTTCAAACATAACCGTTCCGGGACGCACGACCGCTACCCAGCCGTCCGGCGCTCCCTTACCCTTACCCATACGGGACTCGGCAGGGTGCTTGGTTGTCGGCTTATCGGGGAAAATGCGGATCCAAACCTTACCGCCGCGCTTGATGAAACGGGTCATGGCGATACGGGCGGCTTCAATCTGCCTGTTGTCAATCCATCCCGCCTGCATGGACTGCAAACCAAACTCCCCAAACGACACCGTATTGCAGCTGGTAGCCATACCGCCCATTCTACCGCGCTGCGTCTTTCTCCATTTTACTTTTTTTGGTGACAGCATTTTTTAACTGTGATCCTCTCTACCCATTTATGCGGACGATCCGGGGGATCGCCCCTACAT
Source organism: Chitinispirillia bacterium (assembly GCA_009784115.1). Lineage (GTDB taxonomy): Bacteria > Fibrobacterota > Chitinivibrionia > Chitinivibrionales > Chitinispirillaceae > WRCH01. Next base: position 5,759 of record WRCH01000106.1, on the reverse strand, counting down.
ATCCAATTTACAATTATTATTTACCGGCTTCCGCGGCTTTCGCGGCGTTTTTCTCTACACGGTTAATAACATCACCTTTACAAATCCAAACCTTTACGCCTATGCAGCCATAAGTTGTATGGGCTGTTGACGTTGCGTAATCGATATCGGCGCGAAGCGTATGCAAAGGCACGCGGCCCTCTTTGAACGTCTCTGTACGCGCTATTTCCGCTCCGTTAAGTCTTCCCGAAGCCATGATCTTAATACCCTCAGCGCCCATGCGCATTGCTGTAGAGATCGCTTTCTTCGTTGCTTTCTTGTATGATACGCGCTTTTCAACCTGACGGGCGATGTTATCAGCCACAAGCTGTGCGTCCATTTCAGGTTTCTTGACTTCACGGATATTTATCTGAATCTCTTTTTGTGTGAGATGCTGGAGCTCTCCCTTGAGCCTTTCGACCTCTTCACCTTTTTTACCGATAACGATACCGGGGCGTGAAGTGTGAATGCCGACCGTTACGCGCTTTGCTGTACGCTCAATCTCAAGAGCGCTCAGACCGCCGTGCTCAAGACGCTTTCTCAAATATTTTCTTATGACAAGATCTTCATGAAGATAATCGGCAAACTTGTCTTTTGCATACCAGTTGGAAAACCATGATCTGGTAATTCCTAAACGCAAGCCGACCGGATTCGTTTTCTGACCCATCTTTACTCCTGTTAATTAGATACCGTGACAGTGATATGACACATACGCTTGACAACAGGAGAGGCGCTCCCTTTCGCACGCGGGCGAAACCGTTTCATTACTACCCCTTCGTCAACTCTGATCTCTTTTATACGCAGATCGTCAAGTTCAACATTTGCGTCACTGTCTTTATTTGAAATATTCGCCGCAGCCGATTTGATCAGCTTGGCAACATCAACAGCCACATCTTTTTTAATGCCGAACTGAAGCAGATTGAGCGCTTCGTTCACATTACGGCCACGCACAGCGTCGGCGACAAGACGCGCCTTTCTCGGCGTAGACTTCAAATTTCTTATTACTGCTTTCGATTCCACAACAGCCTCCTGTTTGCGGGACGATTGACTTCGTCCCCTACATCATCTTTCGCATTGACGGGCGGATTACCATCTGCCCCTACACCACATGGGACGATCGGGGATCGTCCCTACGTTTTTATTTCTTTGCGGCTTTGTCCGTTTTGGTTCCGCTGTGACCGCGGTAGTTGCGCGATGGGGCGAACTCGCCCAAACGGTGCCCTACCATGTTTTCAGATACATAAACAGGCAAAAACTTGTTACCGTTATGAACTGAAAAAGTCTGCCCTACAAACTCAGGAAGTATAACTGAACGTCTTGACCAAGTCTTAATAACTTTCTTTTGGCCGGACTTGTTCGAGTCGTCTACTTTCTTTACCAAATGGCCATCTACAAACGGCCCTTTTTTAATGGAACGCGCCATTTTCTATTCCTTACTTCGTTCTACGACGTACAATATATTTATTTGACGTTTTTTTCTTGTTACGAGTCTTAAGACCCTTAGACTTCTGACCCCAAGGCGATACAGGATGACCGCCGCCCGCGCTCTTACCTTCACCGCCGCCCATCGGATGATCAACAGGGTTCATGGCAACACCGCGCACTGTCGGACGCCATCCAAGATGACGCTTGCGGCCTGCTGAACCGATGCAGGTATTTTCATGCTCTGAATTACTTACCTGACCGATAGTTGCAACACAAGTTTCACGAACACTGCGAATTTCTGATGATGGAAACTTGATCTGCACCATTTTGTTCTCTTTAGCAACAACTTCCGCATAAGCGCCTGCGCCGCGGGCGATCTGACCGCCCTTCTTCTCGCGAAGCTCAATGTTGTGAATCTGTGTACCAAGAGGGATATTTGCAAGCTGCAAACAGTTGCCCTCCGCAATCTCTGCCTGATCACCGGACATTATCTTCTGACCAACCGCCATGTTGACAGTCGCGAGAATGTATCTGCGTTCGCCGTCAATGTACTTGATAAGTGCGATGAATGCTGAACGGTTAGGATCGTACTCAATAGTCTCTACGATTCCAGGGATATTTAATTTATCACGCTTGAAATCAATTATACGAATAAATCTCTTGTGACCGCCGCCTCTGTGACGAACGGTGATAACACCGCGATTGTTGCGCCCGCTCGCTCTTGACTTGGGAACAAGCAGCGGCTTGTGCGGTTCATCAGTTGTGATCTGATCAAACACCGCCGTTTTCTTGTATCTTAGAGTGGGTGTTAACGGCTTGTACTGTTTAATTGGCATCTTTCTGCTCTCTCTTTGGGATCTTATCGTCATCCCTTGACATAGTTAGTTATTTTGCGGGATGATGATCATCCCCGTATCGTTTTTTTTGTATCTGTCGTATCAACGGGGCGATACGGGGATCGTCCCCTATCGGTCATCCTGCGTTACGTTATTATTATACCTCGCCGAATTTGGCGATGTTTTGTCCCGCTTTTACTTTGACAATCGCTTTTTTCCAGTCGCTGCGGTAACCGCTGTGGCGGCCCATGCGCTTCTCTTTGCCTTTTACGATCATCGTGTTTACCGCTTCTACATCTACGCTGAACAATTTCTGTACAGCTTCCTTTATGTCAGCCTTTGACGCTGTCTTCGCAACCTCGAAGACAAACTTGTTCTGATCGCTTCTTAAAGCTGTGTTCTTCTCAGTAATAGAGGGATAGCGGATTATTGAATGATATTTACTCATAACGCTACTACCTCCTGCACCTTACCGATTAAAGTTTCACCGCCGAAAATTATATTTTCTGATCCGATGATATCAAGCGCGTTTATTTCCGCAAGCGGTTTGATATCAAGGTTTTTAATATTTCTGCCCGACAAATATACATTCTTTACACCGTCGCCGTCAACTATTAATAGATTTTTCTTTCCATTTACTTGAAGAGCGCCCAAAATACCGTTAATTACCTTGGTTTTCGGCTCTGTACACTCAAGCGCCTCAAGAACCATGATCTTCTCATCTTTGGCTCTTGACGTGAGAGCTCCCGCAAGCGCAAGCTTCTTTAGCTTGCGCGGAATTACTGTATAGTAATCACGCGGAACAGGGCCAAACGCTTTACCTCCGCGAACCCAAAGCGGAGACTTGTTTGAGCCGGCGCGCGCGCGCCCGGTTCCCTTTTGTTTCCACGGCTTTTTGCCGCTTCCGCTCACTTCCGCCCTTGTTTTTGTTTTAGCCGTACCCTGACGCAAATTTGCCTGATACGATGTAATAACCTGATGAAGGACGTACTCACTCACTTCCGCAGCAAAGACAGCATCCGGCAGATCAATCTCGCCTTTTACCGTTCCGTTCTGCTGATAAAGTTTAGCTTTCATTTTATCTATTTCCTATTCAAGATTTTTCTTTGTTATACACCCATTGTAAAGACAAGGTATACCTTGTCTTTACTTGCCAATGAACTTTTTGATAAAGACATAACCTGTTTTGTAGCCGGGTACTGAACCCTTTACAAATACGAGGCCAGCCTCTTTGTCAACGCCTACAACTTCAAGTCTTCTTGTTGTGACTTGAGCCGCGCCCATGTGTCCCGACATTTTCAGACCGGGAAAAACACGCGCCGGATATGAGTTAGCGCCGGCAGATCCGCGTTCGCGGTGGCAAGTGTTACCGTGTGTCTCGCGTCCGCGCTGGAAGTTGTACTTTTTAATAGTACCCGCGTGTCCGCGCCCCTTTGAGACTCCCGTCACGTTGACAAATTTTTCGTTTTCAAAAACCTCAACGCCTACAACCTGTCCGGCTGAAAGCGGCTCATCGGCGCTGTCGAGTTTGAACTCCTTTAAAATTTTCACCGGAGCGGTGCCGAGCTTTTTAAAGTGGCCAAGCTCCGGCTTGTTCACTCTCTTTTCGGCAATTTGTTCAAACCCCAGCTGCACAGCGGTGTAACCATCTTTTTCTTTGGTTCTCACCTGCTCTACAATGTTGTTTCCTGCTTGAATGACTGTTACGGGAACTGCCTTGCCCGCCTCATTGAAGAGCCTTGTCATTCCGATTTTCTTTCCAATTAACCCCTGCATATCAACACCTGTCTTTTTTGATGATTTCGCCGGACCTTCCTGCATTCCGGCCCCGACATCCCGCCGCGGGTTAAAACCCGCGGCTACAATCTTGTGCCCCTAAAGGGGCGGTTTGCGGATGATTTCATCATCCTGCAATATTACAATATACCGTATCTACGATATGTTACACTTTGATTTCTACGTCTACGCCTGCGGGCAGATCAAGCTTCATCAGCGAATCTACTGTCTGCGGGGTGGACTCTAGAATGTCAATGAGTCTTTTGTGCACTCTTGTTTCAAACTGCTCACGGGATTTTTTGTTCACGTGAGGTGAACGCAAGACCGTGTAGATCGTCTTTTCCGTTGGCAAAGGGATGGGGCCGCTTATACGGGCGCCTGTACCCTTGGCTGTACGCACGATATCCGACGCCGACTTGTCTAAGATATTGTGGTCAAACGATTTGAGCCTAATACGAATTCTTTCACCTGGCATTGCCTGTACTTCCTTTCTTATCTGCCTATTCTGCGCAGTATTTCATCTTGTATGGACTTGGCCGTTATTTCATATTTGTCAAGCTGCATGTTGTACACGGCCCGTCCCTGACTAAGGGACCTTAACGCAGTTGCATATCCGAACATCTCAGAAAGCGGCGCGTGACCGTTTACTACCTGTACATCTTTGCGGGAATCTATTCCCAAAACTTTCCCCCGGCGGCTGTTGAAATCGTTAATCACCGACCCCATGTAATCTGCCGGAACCACAACCTCCACTGTCATTATAGGCTCAAGGATCGCTGCCCCGGCCTTTGTGCACGCCTCCTTAAAAGCCATGCTCCCCGCTATTTTAAAACCGATTTCGGTTGAATCATCTTCGTTATAATTTGCACCCACAAGCGTAACACAAACTCCCGCAACCTGAAAACCCGACATCACTCCCCCGCTTGCGGCTTCCATAACTCCCTGTTTTACCGCGTTGACAAAGTCAAGCGGAAGCGATCCCGCAGCTTTAGGATCAGTTGATACTTTATTGAAAAACTCAACACCGCGGTTTGCGTCAACACTCTCAACTTTCAAAGTTACATTGCCGTGATGGCTTTTACCTCCTACAAGCTGAGCAAACTCATACTCCTGCTTTGCTGTCCCCGTGACAGTTTCCTTATAAGAAACCTGCGGTTTACCAACATTGACGCCTACATTAAACTCTTTGATGAGCCTGTCAACAAGTATCTCTACATGAAGCTCACCCATCCCGCTAATAAGCCTTTGACCTGTCTCGCTGTCAATCCTAACTTTACAAGTAGGATCCTCATCCATCAACCGGTCAAGCGCTTCTTTTAACTTCTCTTCGTCAGCTGTACTTTTAGGCTCGATTGATCTCGCTAAAACCGGATCGGGAAAACTCATCTGCTCAAAAGTTACCTGAAAATCGGGGTCACAAATAGTATCACCCGTGGTTGTCTCCCTAAGCCCGACAAGACCAACTATATCCCCGCACTCCATGAACTGCTCCGCGTGCCTCTTATTTGAGTGCATGCGAAAAATTCGGGTAGCGCGCTCTTTTGCTTTTATTCTTGGGTTGTAAAGGACATTTTTAAATCCCGCTTTACCCGAGTAAACCCTTGCGTAAGCAAGCCGCCCAACATGAGCGTCTGAAGCGATTTTAAAGACAAGAGCCGCAAACGGTTGTTTTACATCCGGCAATCTCTGCACTTCTTCCCCGCT
>WRCH01000105.1 GCA_009784115.1 Chitinispirillia bacterium | reverse complement strand
TAGAATTTATCTTTAGGGATTTCTCGGGGATACCGCAAATAATATTTTGTGTTTGGGGCGGCACCCCCCTCTCAAGTTAAAGAAAGTGTTACCCCCCCCCCCCCCCCCCTCATTTATCAGGCGTCTAATTCCTTAGCCATAAGCGCAAATAAGCCCTGCTGCCTGCTGTTAAATCATGCGGGAACCATTTTTGGTCTCTTTTTGCCAAATGCCGTTAAACGCCGTGCGCACGCGTTTTTTGGCCATGCCCGTTTTGTCAAAATATTGTCAAAACAAAAACGGAAGCTTCCCAATGCTTGAACTAAAAAACATTCACAAAGCATTCGGCGGCGCGCAGGTTCTCAATGTAAATAGATATTGTTTTTTTATGACGACTATAAACCATCTTAACAAAGGAGCTTACAAATGAAAAAACTAACAAAAGCAGCAGTTTTGGCAACAACTATTGCAGCCATGAAGCTAGCAGGATGCGCCGACATGAACATCGTTGGAGCAGAAGCCAACAACAATTCCAATCAAACACAATACGAGATTCCAACAACAGAGCCAACAGTGAGCGAGCCATCAAAATTCACGCAACAACAACCAGCTCGCCAAAGCGACACTCCAGTTGTCCATCCAGATGGCTGGCTCCCATTGGTGGAAACAGAGGCATGGTTTGGGAAAAGTGTCGACACTCCAAATGAAGAATGGATAGATATGGGTTGGGCAACAATTTATTCTCCACATGGAAGATGGTCGAGCCCTCGTACAAATGTATCAATTCAACTCCCAGATGGAAGGTGGTTTGGCGGTGAAGTCACTCAAGATCTTTTTTGTAGTTCTGGTATGCAGGGTGGTTCTGGCTTGGCTGGCGATATGGTGGCTACTCTCGGCACATGCCGCGAAATTGGTCAAGTCAGCATTTTGCCGCAAAACCGCACAATCCCAGGGCAGCCAAAAGCGCAAGACCAAACGGGGCTATCATTTTAGGGACAGCGGTTTCATTCCGATTCCAGCGCCCCTTTAGGGGAGCTAAGAGTGTAGCGGCGGGTTTCAACCCGTCGCGTTGTGTGCGTGACGCGTTGTGTGCAGGAGTGCTGGGATCCTTGCGCGGCGTGGGGTAGCCGCAGAGTTGCTCTGCAGAGACGAGGAGAGGCAGGTTGCGGCGCTTCGCATCATCCACCGCTAAACATACGCCAGATTCAATTATTTAAAACCATCCCCGCAGAAAAAACGGTCATAAACGCAAACCATGCGTACAGCAAAAAGGTATGCAGGATGTATTCCGTTTTTGAATACTGAACTTTTTCTGTTTGCGTTTTCTTTTTAGCTTTTTTCTCTTTGACGTGCTTGTAAATAGAGCGCATTGTAAAGGCGAAAAGCAGACAGCCGGCGATTTTTATCAGTATTGCGGATAGATCCATATTTTATACTCCATTCTATTGCGGGGACTGCCTCAATTTTTTATACAGGCAAGGCATGTCTTGCCTCTGCAAATAATTAATTACAAATGATTATAATCTCCCGGCGGCGACTCATTAAAATCATCCGGTGAGTGCGGCGGAGGAGGCGGCGCGCTTTCATCGGCGTCTATTTTTGTCGCCCGCAGTCTTCTCTGCGCAATCTCCATTCCGTCCCACAATAATACGAATTCGTATTCGCCCTCCTCAGGCAGGGGGAGCCCTGTAATATTGCCGCCGATCTCCACAACCGCGCGCCTGTTATCGGGAGCCTGCACATTCCACGGAGGAAGTTTCATCGAAAAGCTTCCGCTCTCCTGACGAAACTCAAGCTGCGCCTCGCCGTCTGTGGCAACATCCGTCAGCGCTATGTATATGGCGCAGTTACCGTGCTTGGTTGGGAACCCCGCGCTGTTGATTGAGCTGAATGTTCCCGACAGAATGCTCTTTCCTGTCTGCGCGTCGCGGTAGTAGTAGTCGCATATAACCATAGCTAGTACTATAGGTTTCATAAATTTAATGTTCCTCTGTCTTTATCAAAATGTTTCATACTCATCTCTTAAGAGTATTGATTGATATAATATACTATAGTGGATGGTGGTTGATATCCATATTTCACATAGATCACCGCATATTTTTAAATTGGGGAGCGGAGTTGCGTATTTTTTGAACACGTTTTGAACATCTATAGGACATGTTCAAAATAAAAGCAACTCGTCCCCGCAACATAATTTCCCAAAACACAGTGCCTGTATTTATATTTATATAATCGGATCTCAACTCTCATTTATTTCACCGATGATAATTACAGGCTGACCTTATCAGCCTCAACGACCTGAAACAGCTGTATCAATTGATTAACAACGGAGATCGTAAACAATGGCCCTGCGAAAAGAAGAGATTGCGCGTAAACTGCTTCATTTATTTGCTCTGCTTATGCCGCTTGGCATTTTTTACATACCGTCTATGGCGTTCCCCAATTCATGGATGGTACCGATCAGCGTGCTTGGATTTTTGCTTGGCGGGTCGGTATTGGTTGAGTCATTGCGGTTTCGTATACCTACAGTACAAAAATATTTTATCATGTTTTTCGGCCATATGCTGCGTACAGAAGAGAATAAGCAGACTACAGGCAGTACCTACGTAATTGCGGCCGCGCTGATCTGTTCACTGCTGTTTTATCATCACAAACACATCGCGTTCATGGTGTTGTCACTGTTTATTTTGGGGGATGCGGTTGCGGCTATTGTTGGTCTGAGTATCGGACGTATAAAAATCGGCAAGAAAAGTTTGGAGGGCAGTGCCGCCTGCTTTTTGCTTTGTATGATTTTGTTCTACACTGTATTTCCCCATATGCCGGGAGTCCTTGAGCCTTGGGGCGGCAGAGTTATTTTTATCATAGCTCTAATATCATCGTTGTCAATTACGATTTTTGAATTGATCCCTCTTAAAATATCATCAAAGATTACGATCAACGATAACTTGGCAGTTCCTGTTATTACAGGCGGGATTATGCTTTTGCTTGAGACTGTGATGGTGTGAAAATGTTACCTCAGCAAAATACTCACAACCTCGTTATTAGTCCCAACCCGCATCGGCGGGCCCCATGTGTTTACGCCTGAGGTGACTATCACGTGCGGGGAGTTTGCGTCTTTTTGATAATGGCCGTAATCTACAACATTTATAGCTCTTGTTATAAGACTGCCGGGAAACACCTGGCCCCTGTGCGTGTGGCCGGAAAGTATCAGATCCGCCTCTTTGTCATATTCTCTTATGTTTATAGGATTATGATCCATAACGACAACCGGAAAATTTGCGCTTACGGAAATAATTGTTTCTGTGATATCCTGCCGCTTAAGCGGGCCGAAGCCGCCAATCGGCCTGTGATCTAACCGTCCGAACAGCGCGAGACGCCCGTCGATAATCCTGTACTCATCGTTAAGCAGCGTTATATTGCTTTTTTCCAAGAAATCGATCATCTTATGAAACGTAGGGCCGCCGTCGTGGTTTCCAAGACTTGCGTAAACGCCGTGTTTGGATTTTATGCTTCTTAACAGAGCGATAGCCCGCTCCGGATTGCGTATGGCGTAATAGCTGTCGTTAAAAATGTCGCCGGGGATACATACAATATCAGGATTAAGGCTATTGATATTTTCTACGATCTTCGCGAGATTCTTTTCGGATCTTATCTCACCTATATGCAAATCACTTATTAAAACGATCTTCATATCATCGAGGACGGCATTTTTTAATTGAATCTCGTAAGTAACATTTTTTATATGATTAGCGTTGTGCATACCGTAAAAGACTATGGCAAACGTCAATAAAATCACTATAAAGCCTGAATAAAGACGAACGCGGGGCAGTACCGGGGTATTGATTATTCTTGTGGTTTTCGCGAAGAACAGCGCCGTATCCGCCAAAATAAAAAGCATCACTAAATACATACCGATACCGATCCAGTGCATACCGATAAAACGCAGTATCCCTCTGACGATTGGCGGCAGAGGCATAAATCCCATAAAAAGCGACAGCGCAAAAAACGCGTATATGCTTGCGAACGGCATTATACTTATGCGTTTAGAGCGTAAATTTATTAGTTGGAAGAGCCTTTTTGCTGCGTAGAAGTTAGCACCCCCGTAGATGAGTAAAATGAGTATAAATATAAAGGCAAATATCATGCCCTTAACTCACTTTTCATCTGCGTTTTTATATGCGGCGCCGATTTTATAACCCTGCCTTACGATGGTCTCTTTATCCTGCTCTGTATTTTCATATATAACCCTGTCAATCACCACACGCTCTTTTTGAAACAGCATCACAATGGTAGAACCGCCGAACTCAAATAAGCCTTTCTCCTCACCGCGCTTAAACGGGCCGGTTTCTGAGTGATTCTTGATGCGCCCCACAAAAAGAGCGCCTACTTCCATTTGAACGGTTTTGCCAAAGTTTTCCGTCTGCAAAACGGCGTACTCTCTAGCGTTTTGGAAGTATATCTTGTAGTGGCGGTGTGAGATAGGGCGGACGGTATGGAGTACGCCTTTTATTTTTTTGCAGGATAAAACTTCACCATTATCAATATAAGAATACCGGTGAAAATCATCCGGCGTAAGCCTGAAAATGAGACATACTCCGTCTAAATACTCTTGAGCGAGTGTATCATCTTTAAGTAATCCTTTAATATTATAGACAGAGTTTTTTATATGGAAGACGCCGTCGGCGGTGATCGGATACGCCGTTAATTTGGCGTCGCATGGTGAGGCCAAATCGCACATATCACCGGGAAAAGGTCTATAACCTTTTTTTACATTACGCGAAAAAAAATCATTGAAAGAGCGGTATTTCGTATCCTCATATTCACTTACGTCGATACTGTTGCATTTCACGAATTTGCTTATAAAAAGAGCCGAAAATTTTCTGTCCATCAAAAAACCGGCAAACCCGGAGACAAACGGTCTGATAAATATCTTCAGCAGTATTCTGCCGGGTATTGTACCGTACAGAAAATTTATGCCGATATTATCTTTGCCGGATATTCCTATGGTTTTATAGCTATTGACAGGCATACTGTTAAATGCCTCCGAAGAAAATTATGTAAATAATGGCAGGCAGTCCGAGTAAAGAGATAACAATGAGAGCGCGTCCGCGCGGCTTGGGGATTTTTATTTTAAGCACAAACGCTGCGGACAAAAGCGCAAGAACGACAGTATAAATCGCCGGAAGCGGCAGTCGGAAGAAACAGCACACCGAGTACACAAATGGAATTATGAGAGCGGCGCTTGTAACAGGCAAGCCCTCGTAATATTTTCGTTTCTTATTTTTGCTTACAAGCTCAGCCTCAGTAACGTTAAAATACGCAAGCCTTATAAGAGCCGCCAAAACATACATGATGAAAACCGATATGCTCAGAGTTGTAAATAGCTGCGACTGGTAATCGGATATCAGCATATACCCAATAACCGCCGGGAGCGCTCCGAAGTTGACTATGTCGGCCAAGGCGTCTATCTGTATCCCAAAATTTCTCTCCCGGTCATTTCTCTCTTTAAGATTTGCGACCTTACCGTCAAACCCATCGCATAATCCGGAAACCATAAGGCAGATCAGCGCGTATCGAAGGCTGCCGTTAGCCGCGAAGTATATACCAAGCAGCGCGGAGGCGGTGCTGATACAGGTTAATTTGACCCCCCAGCCATAATAGCCTATTATTGATTCGTATTGATTATTAAACAAGCGTAATTTTTTCATGCTAAATTTTTTTCTTGAGAAATCTGCATATCGGGTATGCAACTAAATACGCGAGCACCGGTACAGATGCAGAGAGAAGTATGCAGCCCGTTATAAAATACTTTCCGCTTTCGACAAGAAAGGCGAATTTGTTTATTGAAAAAAGTTCTATAAAACCCTGTACGTTATTTGTTGACGTAAAAATTACCAAACCTATCCATATTGCCGCGAAAACTATAGGAACCATAAACGGAAATAAAACTACCGACCCAAAAACCGCTATAGGCATATTAAGCCGCAAAAGCCTCGCGGCTAAAACCGCGGCTACCGTTTGAAAGCCAAAAATTGGAAATATTCCAAAAAAAATACCAAGTGAAAACGAACGGGCCGCCTTTTCCGGCGTGGTATTTAATTTTAATTCCGATACAAAAATATCACCGGCTCTCTTAAAACCAGTTTTTATGAAAGACTGACGCTCCGGTTTAGTCTCCTGCACTTGCCGCCGCTCTCTCTTTAACCATCGCCAAAACCTTATCTATTTCGTTTCTGTAATCCTGCTTGTTCCTCAAACCTCTAAGCGACACCCGCGCGGTCTTGTCTTCGACAATAAACACCGTAGGCATCGCGGTTACGCCGAAATACGCGGTTATCGCCTTGTGTACGTCAACATCCACTCTGATAAATTCCACGCGTCCCTTATACTCTTTATGCAGGTCGGCAACTACGGGCTCAAGCATCCGGCAAGCGCCGCACCATGACGCCCAAAAGTCAACAAATACCGGAATTTTTGATTCGACAATGCGGTCGGCGATCTCCTCAGAGTTATCGATTCTCGCTTTTCTGTCCTGCGCGCAGCCTATCTGAGCGGTAAACAGGAGCATCAATGCGGCTATTAAAACTGTTTTCATCATATCTCCTATTTCTTTGTTTCGATCATATATTCTATGGCGTCAACAATCCACTGCCAGTCTAAGACGCTGTCGTATCTGCGGCCCTCTATAAAATACGTAGGTACGTGGGTCACGCCGTTTCTCTCGGCCTCGCTGCTTGATCTCTCTGCACGCTCAACAAGTTCCGGTTTTCCCATCAAGGTTCTGAATGCCTGTCTGTCAAACAGCATCATATCGGCGACTGAGAGTATCACCTCTTCATCGATGCGGGCCTGCACATTCCCAAGCTCAAGCATGAAGTCGGAGAAACGGCCCGCTTCGTGCGCGGCGGTTAGCGCCCGGTTTGACATGCCCGCGCCAAACGGCTTGCAGACAATGTTCACGCGTCCTCTTAATTGACCTCTTGTAACTTCACGATGGAGATCGCGGAAATTGGTTTTACACATGGGACAAGTCCCCGAAAAATACATCACAACCGTCACAGGAGCGTTACGATCGCCGACAACCGGCCATCCTTTCAGATCAATAGAGTGGCGTTTGGTATCTGTAAACGTAGCGTAACGCTGCTTAAGCGCCTCTTCCATTCTCTCCTCGGTAAATCGTCCGCCGGTGCTGTCCATCCAGTCTATAAATCTGATAAGACGCTGCGCTATGGTGCAATTGGGCTTCTGTTTCGCGCACGAGTTAAGCAAAGAGGCGCAGCACGGTTCAACCTGAAAGTTTTGTTTCAGCGAATAGACGAAAACCGGGCGGGTTACCGTATGGTTAGGATTATTGCAGCCGGGGTGGGCGCTTATAGATGGAGTATGTACCAACAGCGCTGTCAGCGCAAGTAACATGAGTGCTCCAAAATTTCGCGTTTGTCTTACAAACATTATAAAATCCTCCTGAATTTGCCGTTAATTTGTTATTGATCTTCAAATTAAAATTAATATTACATGGTCAATCATATTTTTTATTGATAACAGACGTTCTATTGCACTCTGCCTTGGATTGAAATCTCTTTTCTGTCTGGATGATTGGTAGTGATAACAAATCTCCCGTTCATAGGTTCGCCGTTTATGGTTGGGGGAGTTATGACAAGTCTATACACCTTGAGTCCATCCGCACGCGTGCTGTCTGACGCGCCGAATTGATAGTTTACATTAAACGGCACATTAGCTGCCCAGTTTGCCACATTTCCGCTGTTTTGCGGATTAAAGACTATGCCGGTGACGTTCAAGTCTTTTTTTGCCGATGATAAAGTTATCGTACCCGGTGCTGCGCTTGTGAATGTCAGGTGGTTTTCCGATACTTCGATATAGGGTATGATAGAGGCTTCAATCATCAGCCGAAGAGTAGGGGAGTTGGCCGCATCTGATGTAACGGTAATGCCGCGGCGCATGAGTCCGGGCCTCATACCCCTCACATCGACCACAGGTTTAAAGACGCTTGTCTTTCCGGGGGCGATAAGCGTGTCGTAAGCCGCCACGGTACATCCGCAGTCGGGCCGCACGTTAGTGATGCGAAGCGGCTTGGTGCCGGTATTGGTAAGCCGGAAAACCGCCTCAACCTTAGAATTCTCGGCGATCTCTCCGCCGCTGAAAGTCGCGTTATTGACTTCAATTTTAGGAGCCGCGAAAACCGCCGTAAGCCCCGCCGTCAAAAGGATCATAGCAAAAGTTTTATATCTCATTCCATTTTCCAATCGCTTTATTATGTATTTTTGGACATATACCAATACACGACATAAAATTTATACTGCACCGTACGCAGCTGCACGCAGGACCGGCTCTGCTGCTTAGCGGCAAAGTATAAATTTATGCCGTCACGCAGTATATATAAAAATACTCATTGCCCCTGTTTGAATGCTGTAAAATTTAATTTATTACTAAATGCCGCAGCCTCCGGTACAGCGGCCTCACGATGGTTCGTGCAGTCGATGTGCCGGGGGGGTTGCGGCATTTAACTGCCGCCTTAATATCTCACGGAAAATACTTCGCCATGAAACTCTTGTGAAATGTTTCAAAACCGGCTGTGTCGTTCTCAGTTTGATCGTATTCATACGGCCAGGAGCGGAACACGCAATATACGATACGGTGAAAACTCGTAATGTCTTTTGTTTTCACTGCGCCCATCTATTATACTATTAACATGATATCTTTAACAAAATTCCGCCTTATCCGTACAAAAGCAGCCGTACTGCTGCTTTGTCTTTTTTGGGGTGATATTTATTCAATAGAATACCGAGTTGCGGTAGAAAGCGTTCTTGACAACAAAGAGTACGGTCACTATCCTGCTGCCGATGGGACGCTCTTTTTTGTGAGAAATGAGACGGAGATAGGCATTAGGGTTGATGAGGATAGAAATCATCAGATAC
>WRCH01000104.1 GCA_009784115.1 Chitinispirillia bacterium | reverse complement strand
GACATCTGTACTCTTCTCCTCTGCTTCTTCGTTTTGCTCTTGTCAATGTCAACTATCGACCCTGCCAAGTTCAACGTGGCGGCGTCCTCTTTCCAAAACGCTTTCAGCGGAGTATTGGAATCTTTTCCGTCAGTTCTTATTACCAAAGACGTATTCATACCAAAAATGGGCGGTGATCAGCAAAATAAACGCATGGCGGTAGAGGCCGCAAGAAAGATCCGCGCAAAGGTTGAGGAGCAGAATTTACAGGACGCGATAAGGGTGCAGGTGACGGAGAGCGGAATCGCGATAAAGATCGCCGACCCGGTGGGGTTCGACATAGGGCGCGCGGAGGTTAAGCCTGAGCTTTACGCAACGTTAGCCGACATCGCAAATGTTATAAACGCCGCGCCGTCAAGCAACATCAGAGTAGAGGGTCACACCGATAACGTACCTATCCGCACGGCGCAGTTTCCCTCAAACTGGGAACTCAGCGCGGCGCGGGCGTTAAATGTCGTGCGGTTTATGTCTCAAAGAGGCGGCATAGAACCATCGCGCCTGAGCGCAATAGGTTACGGCGAACACCGTCCGGCAGTATCAAACGCCACAGCGGAGGGCAGAAGAGCAAACAGACGCATAGAGATATTTGTAGATTACGTTCAAAAACGAGAATCCGAATCGTTTACGGTGAATTATTAAATTGGAATCGCAGACGATTCTCTAAAATTATTTTTCTGCGCCCCTTTAGGGGAGCAAAGAGTGCAGCGGCGGGTTTCAACCCGCCGCGGTGTCAGACAGAATAAAAAATGTAAAATTGCAATACAGCAGGGGAGGTATCAAATGGCCGACAAAAAAGGAAAAAAAGAGGAAGAAAAGCCCGCCGAGGGCGGGGCAGAGGGGGCGCCGGAAGTCAAAAAAGAGAAGGGTTCAAACAAACTTGTACTCATTATTATCCTTTTGTCTATTGTGGCGGCGCAGGCGGTAATCGTATATTTTATAGTACCGAAGCCGGTGAATGAAGAGGCGCGGGCGGCAAAACTCGCCGACGATTCGCTTCGCGTAGCGCAGGAAGCCGCTACAAGAATGGGTGAGCTTACAGATGATATGCCCATAGACGCGACTGTGAATATCGCCGGAACGGATGGCGAGCGGTTTATAAAGTGCTCGATAATATTTGAATACGACGGGAAAAACAGAGCGCTTGGAGATGAGCTGCGCCGCCGCGCCCCAAAGTATAAAGATATGCTTATAGATTATATGTCAAGACTTACGCTTATGGAAGTCACAGAGCCTCAGGCGCGTGAGAAGATAAGCAAAGATCTTGTGCGGCTTATAAATAACTCTCTCCCGCCAAGAATGGGAGAGATAAGCAATGTGTTTTTCAGGGAATTTATTATTCAGTAGAGACAAGGCACGCCTTGTCTGCACAGTATTCACGGGAGTAGTGCGTTTTGGCCGATATACTTTCACAAGATGAAGTTGATGCTCTCTTAAACGCTGTTTCCTCAGGCGGTTTCGCCGATGAGGGGATAGGCGGCGGCGGAGGGGGAGGCGGCGCGAGCTTGCCTGTAATGGAGGATCCGGTTGATATGGATGATCCCTCCAATCAGCTCTCGCTTTACGACTTTAGACGCCCGGACCGTGTATCAAAAGACCAAATGCGTACCCTGCGGAGTTTGCACGAGGGGTATGCGCGCCAGTTTTCCACATCGCTTACAAACTTTCTGCGCACATTCGTTGAAATCGAACTTATGAGCGTAGACCAGCTTACATATTCTGAGTTTTTAATGTCGGTATCAAGCCCCAGCTGTATCTATGTTTTCCGCATGGAACCGCTTGAGGGGCTTGCGATTTTTGAGATCAACCCGTCGCTTGTATTTTTTATTATCGATCGTCTTTTCGGAGGGCTCGGCCGTCCGGTTGAGCTTAACCGTGAACTCACTCTGATTGAACAAAACGTAATAAACCGAATAGTACAGCGCGGTCTTCTTGATTTACGTACGGTATGGGAGCATATCGGCGCGTTTAATCCTAAAATTGAGACATACGAGACTAATCCGCAGTTTGTACAGATCGCTCCCAATAACGAAACCGTTATCTTGATTTCACTTGAAGTCCGAATGCAGAACGCCTCCGGACTTATGAGTATCTGTTTTCCGTACATGGTGCTTGAAAGCGTTATTAATAACCTTTCCGGCGAGAGCTGGATGTCTTCTATGGGCACCTCCACCTCCGAAACGCGCGAAATTATGGAGCAGGAGCTCAGCGACGTCAATCTTGGTCTTTCTACAGTTATCGGAAATACAAAACTTACCATAAGAGACCTTTTGCAGCTGCAGAGGGGCGATGTTTTATGCCTTGACAAACCATATGAGAGCGATCTTGTTGTGCAGGTTGGCAGTAAAACAAAAATGGCGGGGCGCGCCGGACTTATAGGGCGCAAAAAAGCTGTAAAAATTACAAAAATACTGGAACAGGAGGTGCCTGGCTGCAATGAGTGATCATTTGTCGCAGGACGAAATTGATAGTCTGCTTGGCATGATGTCGGGCGCCGGAGGAGGCGGAGGCGCGGCGCCGGCGGCGAACGGCAGCGGTGTTGACCGCTGCGGTGTGCTTACTCCCGTATTTCAGCTTTTTTGTGATAAGGCTGGAGACGTGGTTACCTCTGTTGTGACCAAGAAGGTCGTGTTTGCTCCTGAGCCGTGTATACAAAGTGATATGGGCGCGGTATGGCAGAGGGTAACGGGCGGCGCCCTCTCTCTTAAGGTCTCGTTCTCATCGGGTCTAAACGGCGACATGTTTTTAATAATGAACAAAAAATACGCCGCCGTACTATCAGACCTAATGATGATGGGGGACGGAAACGCCGAGTATGCCGACGACCACAGAGACGCCATAGGCGAGCTTCTAAATAACGTGGTGGGCGCGTTTAAAACAGCTTTCGGCGCGGAGATCGGCGGTCAAATATCAGCCGCGAATGTAGATGTTGTAGATCTTGACGGGCCCGGCGCCGCAAGCCACGCTTTCCCAAGCAGCGCGCTTGAACTTGGATTCGCGAAACTTTCCGTTGAGGGTACCGGCGAGTCGGACGTCGCTCTTCTTTTCTCGGAAGCGCTCGCAAATGATATTGTAAAAAAGAAAGCCCCCCCTCCTCCCGCAAGCAACGGCGGCGGAGGTTTTGGGATTAGTCAAGATGAGATGAACGCGCTTACAGGCATCACCACCGGAGATTTCAGCTCCGGTTCCGGCGGTATGAGCGCTTTTGGCGGCAGCGATTTCGGCACCACAGATTTCGGCGGCGGCCACGGCGGCGGATTCAGCTCACCGCCGGCCGCAGGCGGCTACAGCGGCCCCAAAGACAACATAGAACTTTTGCTTGACGTAGAACTTGAAATTAACATCGAGCTTGGCCGCTCAGATTTGTCAATCAAAAAGATTTTAGAATTAGCCCCCGGTTCCATAGTAGAATTAGACAAAATGGCAGGAGAACCGGTTGATCTCTTAGTAAATAACAAAGTGGTTGCCAAAGGCGAAGTAGTAGTAATAGACGAAAATTTCGGCATCCGCATAGTATCATTAATACCGGCAGAAGACCGAATCAAAAGCTTAAGGTAGGCAATATAACCCTCCGCACCCCGGAGGGGTGCAATATTTGTAGCCCCGGGTTTCAACCCGGGGTTTTATGGATGGCGATGTATGATGTATGATGGATGATGTATGATGGATGACGGATGACGGATGACGGATGATGAACGACGAACGACGAACGACGAATGACACAAACATAAAATCTAATAGAATGGATAACAAATAATCCAATATCAACAGAGGAATTAATGAATCAATTTCGTACAGTTTTTTTTCCAATATTAATATTTCTAACAGCAGTAAATCCCGCATTAGGCCAAGATGCCGAGTTCGACGCGAAATTCAGCAGCATACTAAGCGGTCAGCAAAGCTACGACGACACCGCGTTCGCGGCCGGTACCGCCGCCGATGAGTCATTCCCCGCGATACCATACGCGCAGCCTGAAAACTACGCGATAATAATCTTGCGCATGGTTGGCTATCTCGCAATTGTAATGATGGTTATTTTCGCCGCGGCCTGGGGGATACGCAAAATCGGTTTTGTGGGCACCTCAAAAGTGGGCGGCGGCGGCAATATGGATGTTATCGAAGTTCTCTCATTCGGACAAAATAGAAACGCGGTTCTTGTACGGGTGGCCGATACTGTATATCTTTTAGGTCAAACGCCTGAGAGCATGGTATTGCTTGAAAAAATTGAGGGGCAAAAGGCGATAGACCTTATCGCCTCCTCTAAAGGCGGTACCTCTGTTATGAATTTTAAAGAGGCGTTTAACAGTTTTATCGGTAAGATGAAGAAATAGCAATAATCAATAATAATAGTGATAAAACCGGCGTTTAGCAGTTTGGTTTTATTTACAGGAAAGATAAAAAAACAGTAATGTTCAATAAGTTTCACAAGCCAGAATGCGATCCCCCCTTATCTGTATCGGATACCGCGCATTCAGACTTGAGCGCAAAGACGCGTTTCAGCAAATATTTTTCCCCAATGCGTATGGCGGCGCTTACGGCTTCTATTCTTGTAGTTGGACTATTCAGCGCTCTCTTGGCGCAGGGCATTCCCGGTATCTCCGTTTCGGTGGGAAACAGCAGCGCTCCGGCTGACGTTGGCGTAACGCTTCAGATAATTTTTCTTATTACAATTCTCGCTCTCGCGCCGTCTATACTTATAATGACCACTTCGTTTGTGCGCATAATAATAGTATTCTCCTTTCTGCGCCGCGCCATCGGCACTCAAACGCTTCCGCCCGATCAGCTTATGGTGGGTTTGGCTCTGTTTCTCACTTTTTTTGTGATGATGCCGGTTTACACAGAGATAAATGAAAAAGCGTTGCAGCCCTATCTCGCGCAGGATATTGAGTTTAGGGAAGCGCTTGACATAGCGGGTAAACCTTTGCGCAATTTCATGCTGCGTCAGGTGAGCGAGAAGGATGTAGCGCTCTTTGTACGCATAAGCCGTATGCCTCCTCCGCGCACTGTGGATGATCTCCCCTTTAACGTGATAATCCCAGCGTTTATAATAAGCGAACTAAAAACAGGATTTATTATAGGGTTTATTTTATTTATACCGTTTTTGGTGATTGACATGGTGGTGGCGAGCGTACTTTTATCGATGGGTATGATGATGCTTCCGCCGGCTATGATCTCCATGCCGTTTAAGATAATACTGTTTGTAATGGTTGACGGATGGCATCTTATAGTCCGCCAGCTTGTCGTAGGATTCAGGTAGGGGGGCGCCGCGGGGAGAATGGAAACTGCACTTGTAATGGATATCGGCCGTCAGGCGCTTATTATAGTACTGCTTGTAAGCGGGCCGATGCTTGCCGTGGGGCTTTTTTTAGGTCTCGCTGTGGGTATTTTTCAGGCTACTACTCAGATCAACGAAGCGACTCTTACCTTTATTCCAAAATTCGTTGGAATCGCGCTTGTGCTTATGATTCTTATGCCCTGGATGATGCTTAAACTTGTAGAGTTTACACACGGGCTTTTTGAGCTTATAGGTCAAATCGGCATTATGAGGTGACCATACAATGGATCTTAGCGCCTTTCATAATGATTATACATACGCAGGCAGCGTGGGTTTTATATAATGGATCTTAGCGCCTTAATGATATCGTTTGACCATGTACAGTACTTCCTGCTCATGTTTGTGAGAATTATGAGCATGATGATGCTTATGCCGATTTTCGGCGCTAACTATGTGCCTGTTCAGGTTAAGGTCGCTCTTACCCTCCTTTTCACAAGCGCTCTGTTTTCCGTTCAGTTAACAATCGGTTTACCGCATATTGACGCGGGCAGTCTTTCCGTGGGTCTGTTTTTTTTGCTTGTCATAAAAGAGATGATGGCTGGGCTTATTATAGGTTTCGCCGCGTCGTTTCTGTTTTCGGCTGTCAATTTCGCCGGCCGCATGGTTGATACTCAGATGGGGTTTGGGTTTGTGGAATTAACGGATCCTATGACAGAGGAGTCAATCACTGTCATCGGTCAATTAAAACTCATCCTCTTTACAATTCTTTTTCTTCTGTTTAACGGACACTATTTTTTACTGCTGACGATTCAGAGAAGTTTTGAGATTATACCGCTTTTTGGAGCGGTGTATCCGGCAGAGGGCATCATAGCTCATTTTACCGTCTTGGTAACGAATATTTTTATTTTGGGATTCAAGTTGGCTGCGCCGGTTTTTGTAGTTCTTATACTTACGATGATAGCTCTTGGAATAGTGGCCAGAACCGTTCCGCAGATGAATATTTTCTTTGTAGGACTGCCGCTTAAAATAGGTTTAGGGCTAATGACGACTATAGTAGTGCTGCCCATGCTTACATCACTTTTCAGGCGTATGACAGAGAGCTTTATTCAAGATATTTGGAAACTGTTATATATGATGAGTTGAAAAAATGGCCGAAGAATCAGGACAGGAAAAGAGCGAGAAGCCTACCGCTAAGAAGCGCAGTGACGCGCGCAAAGACGGTACGGTTGCGAAGAGTACTGAGGTAAACTCTGCGCTTATACTGCTATTGGGTATACTGCTTCTGCGCATTTGGGGTCCGCAGATGCTCTCGGATCTTAAAAATTTCATCCGTTTCAGCTTTGAGTTTGCCGCATTGCCGGAGATGAGTGAATCGCGGCTTTTTGTTCTTTGCCGCGAGGCGGTTGTTTTTTTGATAAAGATTATCCTGCCCTTTGCCGGCACTATTATGTTTGCCGGTCTTTTAGCCAATATACTCCAAATAGGGCTTATGTTTACCGCCAAGCCTTTAGTGCCCAAATTCTCAAAAATCAATCCGCTTAAAGGTCTGAAGCAAAAGTTTTCGATGAAAACGGTTGTCGAGTTAATTAAAAGTATCCTGAAAGTCAGCATTATAGGTTATGTGGCATATATAACGGTAAAAGCGGAGTATGAGCTTTTAGTGATGCTCGCGGATACTACTCTTATGACAATTTGGAATTTTATAACGGCGGCCACGTTTAATATTTTCATGCGTATTATTCTTGTACTGCTTATAATCGCCGTAATAGACTACAGCTATCAGCGCTACGAGCATGAGAAGAAACTTAAGATGACAAAGCAGGAAGTTAAGGATGAAAACAAGCAGATGGACGGAGACCCGCAGGTAAAGGGGCGTATCCGCTCTTTACAAAGAGAGATGGCGCGCCGCCGCATGATGGGCGAAGTTCCAAAAGCCACGGTCGTGGTAACAAACCCCACCCACATAGCCATAGCTCTTCTTTACGATCCGGAAAAAAGCGACGCCCCCGTTGTAGTCGCAAAGGGAAAGCAGCTCATAGCTCAGCAGATCAAAAAAATAGCCGCCGAAAACAACGTCCCAATGGTAGAAGACAAACCTTTAGCGCGCGCAATGTTCGACAAGGTAGAGGTAGGCTTCCCCATACCAACAGAATTCTTCACGGCGGTAGCCGAAATAATGGCCTACGTATTCAAGCTAAAAAACAAAAAAGCCGCATAAAAATCAAGGCAACACCCCGCCATCAACAAAGCAGGGCAGCGCCCTGCCATCAACAAAGCAGGGCAGCGCCCTGCGGTAAGGTACCGGTCTGACTCCTGTCAACATCCCCGGCGTCCTGCCGTCACGCCCTGCGTAAGTGCGTAAAAGTGTGCAAAAATTGGTATCTAACACATACAATGGTGTATTTTATATAGATATGAACACTCCCGGAAAACCTGCCGGTATAGGCGGAGCGCTCAACTTTCTGCAAAACCTCGCCAAGCACCGCGACCTTATGGTTGTTGTTGGTGTTATTGGTATTGTTATTATTTTGGTGCTCCCGCTGCCTTACTTTCTTGTTGATGTTTTTCTAACGTTTAATCTCTGCCTTGCGCTTATAATTCTTCTTGTTTCCATGTATACAAAGGAGGCGCTGGAATTTTCTGTTTTTCCGGCGCTGCTGCTTGTCGTAACCCTGTTTCGATTAGCCATGAACGTCGCTACGATGCGTCTTATTTTGGGGGAAGGGGAAGCGGGGAAAGTTATTGATACGTTCGGTGGATTTGTTATTGGCGGCGATATCGTTGTCGGCGTCATCATATTTTTAATTTTAGTGTTGATTAATTTTATAGTTATCACAAAAGGCGCCGGGCGTATCGCGGAAGTTGCGGCGCGGTTTACTTTGGATGCTATGCCCGGTAAACAGATGGCGATTGACGCTGATCTGAACGCAGGGCTGATAGACGAACAGCAGGCGCGCTCCCGCCGTGAGAAGATTGCGCGTGAAGCGGAGTTCCACGGGGCGATGGACGGAGCATCAAAATTTGTGCGCGGGGATGCTATCGCGGGGATTATTATAATCATCATCCAAATCGTGGGCGGATTTATTATCGGCATGGCGCGTATGGGGATGGACTGGAGTACAGCGATTGAAACTTATACGCGGCTTACAATAGGCGACGGTTTGATGTCGCAGATTCCCGCGCTTATGATCTCGGTTGGCGCCGGTATGATAGTCAGCCGCTCCGCATCGGAGAGCAATCTTGGTATTGAACTTACAAACCAGCTCTTTCGCAACACCAAGGTTATGTGGGTTGCGGGCGCTCTTATGTTTTTCTTCGCGCTGATACCGGGGTTTCCCAAGATACCTTTTGTTCTGTTGGGCGCCGTATGCTGCATGATAGCGTATTTCAGCGGGAAGAGCACTCAGCAGGAGGAAGCGAAGCAGGCGGCTGAGGGTGCGGCGGGCCCGCAGGAACAGGGCGGCGGCGGGTCAAAAGAGGAGAAAGTTGAAGATTATCTGCACGTTGACCCGATGGAGCTTGAGATCGGTTACGGCCTTATTCCGATTGTTGACGTAAAGCAGGGCGGCGATCTTCTTGACAGGATAACAATGATAAGGCGCCAGTTAGCCACAGAGCTTGGGGTAATTATTCCGCCCATACGCATTAGAGATAATATTCAGCTTAAACCAAACGAATACAAGATAAAAATCCGAACTGTAGTAGTTGGCAAAGCGGAGCTCATGAGCGGCGCGTATTTAGCGATGGATCCGGGCACGGCAACAAGAAAAATCCGCGGAGTGCCCACTGTTGAACCTGCGTTTAATCTGCCTGCGATTTGGATTACCGAGAGTCAAAAGAGCGACGCGGAGGTTGCGGGTTACACAGTTGTAGAGCTCCCGGCGATGATCGCGACTCATCT
>WRCH01000103.1 GCA_009784115.1 Chitinispirillia bacterium | reverse complement strand
GTCTTATCCTTATTTTCAGAGGGAGAATTTTTTTTATCATCAAAACCGCTTTTTTTAGTCAGTGAACTCAGCAATCCGGAAAAATCCTCCCCCTCATCACCCATAATAGCGATAGGATCGCCGACTTTAACCTGCGTCCCATTGGGAACCAGAATCTTTAATAGGGTACCGTCGTCCTGCGATTCATAATCCATAGACGCCTTATCCGTCTCAACCTCGCAGAGCAGATCTCCCGTTGAAATTTTATCGCCCGCTTTTTTATTCCACTTTGTAATAACACCCGCCTCCATTGTAGGCGAAAGCGCAATCATCAATATTTTTTCAGCCATTTTTAACAGTGATCCTCTTTTGTTAAGGGCGTTATATGTTCTTGACATTTCTGCATCCCGAAGGGATGCAACGCCCGGTAGAAAATACGTTCTACGATTTTCCCGCATCTTGAAGGGATGCGCCCTTCCAATTGTATATTCCCAACGCTTAGGGTGCATCCCTTCAAGATGCGGGAAAAACCCTCGTTTCGAAACTGTCCCCTATCTGTTAACCGCACTTCTTACAGCCTCAACAATTTTTGCTGCAGATGGCTGCGCCGCAAGTTCGAGGCTGTGGTTATAGGGCATTGGAACGTCTTCGCCGGATATGAGCTGAACGGGAGCGTCGAGGTAGTCAAAACACGCGCTTGATACTAAAAACCCGATATGACTTCCAACGCTCGCATACGGCCACGCTTCATCTACCACAACGCATCTGTTAGTTTTTTTCACCGAATTATAAATAGTCTCTTCGTCAAGAGGGCGCAAACTGCGCAAGTCAATAACTTCCGTCTCTATTCCCATTTGCGCAAGCGCATCGGCCGCTTCAAGAGCCATCTTCACAGGTTTTGAAAAAGTGATTATCGTTACATCGGCGCCGCTTCGTTTTATATCCGCCGATCCAAATGGAATTAGATATTCCTTTTGCGGTACCTCTCCTTTCCAACCGTACATCAATTCACTCTCTAAGAACACAACCGGATTATCATCGCGAATAGCTGTTTTAAGCATTCCTTTAGCGTCATAAGGAGTCCCGGGAACCATAACCTTAAGCCCCGGACAGTGACAATAAATCGACTGGAGCGCCTGGGAATGCTGAGCCGCCAAAAACTCGGCAGGTCCGTTAGGGCCGCGAAACACTATGGGCACGCTAAACTGCCCGCCGGACATATAACGCATTTTCGCCGCGTTGTTGTAAACCTGATCAATCGCCTGCAGAGAAAAATTAAAAGTCATCCACTCAACTATTGGCCTCATTCCTGCCATTGCCGCTCCAATGCCAATTCCGGTGAATCCTTCTTCTGATATCGGTGTGTCAATCACCCGCGTTGATCCGTATTTTTCAAAAAGTCCCTGACTTACCTTATAAGCTCCGTGATATTCCGCAACCTCTTCCCCCAAAATTATGACGGAAGAGTCCCGCTCCATCTCTTCGTCAATTGCCTGGCGTAATGCTTCTCTGAAGGTGATTATTGACATTTTTGATTGTGATCCTTGTTTATTATCAAACGGATTTCTATCACGCGAGCACATCCTCATACAAACTTTCAAGAGGCGGCTCTTTGCTCTCTTCGGCAAATGTAATTGCCATTTCTATCTCTTTTTTAATTTCAGCGTCCATGTTTTTAAATTGCTCTTCGTCAATGAAACCATGTTTTTCCATTGTACCGCGCAGAAGCGTAATGGGGTCCTGTTCTTTGTAGTGATCAAGCTCCTCGCGGCTGCGGTAGCGGCCGGGGTCGCTCATGGAGTGTCCCTTGTAGCGATAGGTTTTCAACTCTAAAAACACGGGAGCGCTTTGGGTGCGCATTTTTTCTGTGATCTCCAAAACGGTGTTATAAACTTCTATAACGTCCATGCCGTTTGCGCTTCTGCTCTCTATACCGTATCCGTTTCCCACAGCTTTAAAATCCGTCACGCTGCTCACTCTGCGAAAATCTGTTCCCATCCCGTATCTGTTATTTTCACATATGTAAAGTACAGGCAGATTCCATATTGCGGCCATGTTTAAAGTCTCATGAAAAGAACCCTGATGAATCGCGCCGTCGCCAAAAAAACAGATTACAATCCCGCCGCTTTTACGGTATTTTACAGCCATCGCAACTCCGCCGGCAAGGGGAATATGAGCGCCCACTATCCCATTGCCCCCCAGGAAATGGCGCTTTTTATCAAAAAAATGCATGGAACCGCCTTTACCACCAGAGCATCCGTTCTCCTTGCCGTAAAGCTCAGCCATTAAAGGGCCGCTTTCCATGCCGCACGCTATCGCTGTTCCGTGATCCCTGTAAGCAGTAAGCACGTAATCGCGTTTCAGATCAAGCGCTTCTATGGCTCCGACAGCCGTCGCTTCCTGCCCGATGTAAAGATGACAAAATCCGCCGATTTTCTGCAAGCCGTACATACGCGCGGAAGCCTCTTCAAACCGCCGGATAAGAAGCATTTTTTTAAGCAATTTGATTTGCAGCGGCTTTGGCTGTTCGCTTTGCGTTGTGGAATTTTCACCGTTCACTGTTGTCCGCCTTTGTTATCCTAAAAAAACAGTGATACGGCTGTTGTTCATTGGTACATAATAAGTCGCTTCGTTGAGCACGAATTCCAAAACAACAAGATCGCCCTCCGGCTTTGTTGTTCTCCAAAACGCGTGAAGCCGCTCCCCCAAACACTCCAAAACTTCCGATTTTATTGTTGGGTTGTCAAGAATGTTAACAATACCCCGCAAATTTATAATCTTGGTTAACCCCGGAGTTTGCAGCATCATCTCAGCGTTGGGATTATTAAGCAATTGATCAACTTTAGGATAAGTCGCCACGCTTACAGTATATAGCGCCCCTTCACGGTTCCCCAAAAACCCCGGCACTACCCAACGGATATGAGGATGTCCCTCTTTGTCTGTAGAAGCGAGAACCGCCGCATGCGATTCGTCAACCATATGCCGCGTCATTGCGATAAAGTCCTGTTTATTCATTTTTCCCTCCCCCGTTTAGCATTTTAGATTATAGTTGGTGCAAATAATATGCCTTAATTGATGACATATTAGTTGTTTCAATGTATTATATTTTCTAAAAGATGATCACAAAAACCTCACCCACCCGCCTCACTCTCGCTCTTGATATTGTCCGTCGTCTTGAAAGCGGGTCGCTTTGCGGTTATCATGAATTAGGAATTATTAAACATCAGGTAGCTCTGGCCGATACGCTGCATGTTGAACCCTATCGCTGTGATTTGATAGAGTGCGATAACCCTCTTGTTCCGCTTGACCATAGTAACATATGCCTGAGAGCGTGCGAGCTTGTCAGAAAACAATTTAACATTGGCGAGCCGCTTAAAATTGTTATTGAAAAACGAATTCCTGTAATGGGGGGTATGGCGGGCGGGTCGGCAAACGCCGCAGCTATGCTTGTCATACTCAATGAGCTTTGGGAACTTCACTTAACGCAAGAGCAGTTTTGCGGTCTCGGACGGCAGCTTGGAATGGATGTACCGTTTTTCTTTACCGGAAAAACCGCTTTTGACAGTGAAGCTACGGGTGTACTTGAATCTGTCAATACAAAAATAAAATTTTATTTCATATTGGCGCTCCCCGATTTTGGAGTGAGTACAAAAGATGCGTACGGTTCTCTTGACTACAGCCGTGTTGGAAAAAGTATTTTATTAACAAGTAATCTTAAAACAGCTTTTGAACAGGGCAATCTTGAAAAAGCGGCACGTTGTGTGCATAATGATTTTGAGATTTCCGTATTTGAACGCTTTCCAAGGTTGAAAGAGATTCGCGCGTCTCTGCTTAAAGCGGGTTGTCTTGCGGCGGGTATGAGTGGTTCCGGGTCAACAATGTACGGTATTGCGTCTGACCATGCTCATGCGAAAAAAGCTGCCGATTCACTTGATTGCCGTACGTTAATAACAGAAACTCTATCATAATTTATCATAATAATAACGACAGGATTTATCATAATGTCAGAAGAAAAAGTAGACCGGCTGCGTGTAAATCGAACCAAAGATTTCAAATGGGAATCCCGCGAGGAACTGTACGAATACTTTGAGGAGAGATACAATTTGACTAAAGAGCAGATAGATGAAGAGATCACACGCTGCCGTGAAGCGTTCGCGCTTAGAAAAGGGGAAGCGATCCGTACTCCCGAGTTGTGGCAGAAAGTAGGCAACGCGCTTGAGGATAAGCTTGCGATGTAAGGCAGAATTCCGGAGGGCCCCGGAAGAACCCCATGAATCCTGGAGTCCCATAGCATCCCAGAGAATCGGAGAGTCCAGAAAGCCCTGGGCGATGTCCGGGGTTACTGATGGCGCCCCCTTGGGGTGCGGAAAATGCAGGAAATATCATCGGGTAATAAAGTGTTATAAGAATTTCTCAAGCTTTTCTTTTAGTATTGGATTCGTCATTAATTTGCGCAGAGTTCGATCCCTCAGGAAACGTGTTTTTTCGCGGGTTATGTTTAGACGTTTACTTATCTCCTCAAGTGTGAGCTCGTCAGATCCATTAAGACCGTAGTACAGCTGTAAAATTTGCGCTTCTCTCTCTGAAATCAACTGCAAAACGCTTCTAAGCGCGGCGGCGAGATTTTTGCGTTCGCTCTCATCCTCTTGAACAGCTTCATTTCCGATTATGTCCGCAAGCGTTTTTATACCATCTTCCCCACCTGTGCCGCTGTTTATGGGCGCGTCAAGTGATACCGTGTGCATCACCTCCATCGCTTCAGCGATCTCTTTTTCGTGCTCCCTGAACTCATCCATTTCAATGGTGGTTTCGTAGTCTCCGCTGTTGCGGTCGAGAGCTTGTTTGAATTTGTTCACAAGGGCGGCTATGTTGTGGGGTATGCGTACAGCGGTTGTCGTCTGCTCGTTTAGAGCGTTTTGTATGGATTGGCGTATCCACCATGCCGCGTATGAGATGAACTTGACGTTTTTTGCGGTCAGGTCAAAATGCCGCGCGGCGTTTAAAAGCCCTATGCTGCCTTCATTCATAAGTTCGGGCATAGGGAGTCCCCTACCCTTGTAACGCTGCGCAATAGAGGAGACAAAACGCAGATTTGAGGTGATAAGCTTATTTGCGGCGCGGTTCTCTTCAGCCTGAACGCGTTTCACAAGCTCACGCAGCTCTTCGTCAGTTAACGCGGAACCGCGTTTGATATCCCGAAAATATAGTGAAATTGTTTTTATGCCCATATTAGCTTTCAGTGATATTTATACACCCTCTATTTTAGTATACTTTATAATTAGAGTTCGTATCAAGTCCATTTTTTGTTAAATCACCTTACAATCTTTTATTTTTAAAGTATGATCAAAAAACTGACATTTTTATTTACGCTGATTTCCGCTGTTGCAGTGTTTGCTTTGGATGATACCGCCGCTCTCTCTTCAAAAGTATTAGATAGAGAAAATCGTACCGCGGTAATAATTCCTGTGGAGGGCACTGTAGATTTTGGGATGGCGGCTTTTATAAGCCGCGGCCTGGAATTTGCCGCGCAGTTTGATAATCCGCTTGTTATACTTGAGATAAATACATTTGGCGGACAGGTTGACGCAGCGTTTAATATCGTAGATACCATAGTTGCTTGCAGGCTGCCGACTATCGCTTTTGTGAAATCAAAAGCTATAAGCGCGGGCGCTCTCATTGCGCTGTCCGCAGATCAGCTTGTCATGTCGGAAAATACTACCATCGGCGATGTTGCGCCGCTCATAAATACCAATGAAGGTCCAAAGATGCTTGGGGAGAAGTTTCAATCCCCATTGCGGGCAAAATTCAGAACACTTGCGGTGAGAAACGGCTATCCTGAGAGCCTCGCCGAAGCGATGGTAACAGAGGAGATCGCTGTTTATGAGGTCAGTTTCAGTGATACCGTTATGTATCTTGACAGCGCGAAATTAGCTGATTTGAGTCCCGCGCTTAAAAAACAGATAAAAGAGACACGGCTTGTAGTGCGCCGCGGCGAGCTTCTTACAATGACCGAGGCTGAGGCAAAGCGGTACGGATTTTCAAAAATGACGGTCTCGAGTATAGATGAAATGTTCCAAAAAATGGGATACAAAGACATTGAAATTATTAGAGTTGCTGAGAATTGGTCGGAAAGATTGGTTAGGATAATCGCCGCGATATCGCCGATACTTATGATGCTTGGGTTTGCGGCTCTTTACATAGAGACGCGTTCCCCGGGGTTTGGTCTTGGGGGGATTTTAGGAGTTTTTTGTTTAGCGCTGGTGTTTTTTGGCCAATATATGGTGGGTCTTGCTGACCATACGGAACTTTTGTTTTTAATCGCGGGAATGGTGCTTTTGACGGTGGAGATTTTTGTACTCCCCGGTTTTGGGGTTGCCGGGATTTTGGGAATTTTGCTTATGATGACAGGCATGGTGCTCTCGTTTCAAAGTTTTGTTATTCCCAAGCCGGAGTTTCCCTGGCAGTATGCTGTTTTTATGGAGAATATTATTAGGGTTGCCATGAGCATTCTTGGATCGGTTCTTTTGATTTTTGTATTTTTCAAATACTTTTTTGTGCGGTTGAGCACAGTAGTAAAAGGGCCTTATTTATCGGCGACATTGCAGGGAACCGCGGCTGAGGATACTGCGGGTTTTGTACCCAGTGTGGGCGATAGGGGTAAAGTTATAACGCAGCTGCGGCCTTCGGGTAAGATTTGTATTAATGGTGAAGAGTGCGATGTTGTTACCGAGGGTCAGTTTATTGATAAGGGAACGGAGGTAGTGGTGCTCCAAATTCAGGGAAACAGAATTGTTGTAAGCGTTGCGCCTCCGGCGGCTGAGAAGATAGATATCAAATGCGAGGATTCAGAAAAGGTGGCTTAAAATGAGAAATTTAATAATCCCAATATTATTGCAGCTGCTTGGCGTAGCGATAATTATCGCCGAGTTTATTCTGCCCACTTCGGGCATACTTGGTATTATCGCTTTGGCGGTGTTTGGATATTCGTTGTTTCTTGTTTTCACCCAGGTTTCCGTTGAGGCCGGTTTCATTTTTCTTTTGGCAGACCTTATAATTATTCCGGTTTTGGTTATTATCGGTATAAAAATGCTTGCGAAATCTAAGGTTTCTTTGCATGCGTCTCTTGACACGGGTGACGGGTCGGAAGATAAAACTGAAACCCTTTTAGGTGAAAAGGGTGTAACGGTTACAGACTTACGTCCCGCCGGGGTTGCCATTATCAAAGGCCGGCGCATGGATGTGGTAAGCAAAGGCGATTTTATCCTAAAGGATAACAGGGTTGTAGTAACGGCGGCGGATGGTAATCGAATTGTAGTTAAGTTGATTGATGGTTAAAAAACCGAGGTTATCCCGTAGGATAGCCCCGGTTTTTGAAAAATTAAGGATGGTTAGAAGTTACCAACCTTCGCCTCTATCCTCATGTCCCTCTGGATATGGAACGGAATCAGGCTCTGCGCCGCGGTCTTTACCTCTCTCTTTATTTTTAGATTCTCCTTTTTTGCTGTCTTTATCGTCTTTGTCTTTAGCTCCGCTTTTTGACTTATCTTTATTGGTGTCTTTTTCAGCATCGCCGGCAGCGCTGTTGCTCTTGTTTTTAGTAGTGTCTTTTGTAGTATCTTTGTCGGTGTTGGTGCGTCTGTTTTCAGCCGCTGCCTTTTCAACACGTTCCGCTACTTTGTCGCCTTCGCGGTTCATGTATCTGACCTTCACCTTGGAACCAGGACGCAGAAGCGCGGCCTTCTCATGCTGAGGGCTAAAAACAGTTTGGTCGTTATAATAAATGGTGTCTTTATCATCAATAACAAAACTGTTATTGTGCTCATTATGTGAAGTAATTGTACCTGTAAGCTCATGTGCTCCGCGGCTGCCGTCACCACCGTGTTCTCTGGGGTTAGTCTTACTGCCTGCCGCAAAAACCAGCACAAAGGCGCTAAGAGTAATCAAACAAATATTACGCAACATAAAGTTACCTCCTGATTGAATTATTATACGCCTGCCGGATATAAAGCGGTTGGCGTACATAACTACAGGAGGAGCTAATATCGTGCCAGAAGATGTTGCGGTGCAGTCAACTTAAGGACTTTTCGACCATTCGCTATTTTGTGTTGGCTGTTTCCCTGCATCCCATTCGGGATGCAGGGTGGTATCTTAAGTTGGCTGCATTGCCCAAGAATTCACGTACTCCATATTATTTCGTAAACTGAAATCTCTGGGAGAATTTCTGATCACCGTTTGTGTACTGCGCGATTATGACGCCATTTTGTGTTATGCGCCCTGGCAGCTCTATGCTTCTTTCACCTGCCTTTAAACGGTGAGTATACAGTCTCTTTCCGCTTAGTGAATAAAACGAGACTTTGGCATTTCCCGGAGCGGCGAATGAGAGCATAAGTCTTGGTGTTGATCTCTGCATATCAACGCTCATCATCCTTACGCCGCCTTGCGCTGTGCGGCTTGCTAAACTATTATGACGTACAGAGAGGTCTTGCGTTGTGGAATAGAGCATTGCGCCCGATGCGCCTGCTGCAAGCAATACGTTATCTGCGTTGCTGAAAACCGTCATCAGGTTTCTGTTGGTCACTCTGGGACGCGCACTCCAAGTCTGCCCGTTGTTTGAGGTAAAAACTCTGCCCGAATCTCCAACGGCAATGTAATATCCATTTGCGTAAGTAACAGATCTCACAGAATTTTCCGGACCGTCAAGCACCTGCCAGCTCGTTCCATCAGTTGAAGTGATCACTCTGTTGCTCGGACCGCCTGCGCCTCCAATACCAAGAGCGCCTGTGAATCTGTTGTTGGCATAAGTTATAGACGTTACTCTAAGCCCGCTGAGCGCCGGCGGCGCTACTTCCGTCCACTGCGCGCCGTTAGCAGAGGAAAAAAGTCTGTTGTTGCTTCCAGCCCAAAACAGGCCGTTACCAAAAGTAATTGATGTTGGGTTTTGCGTTGCGCCTGCAATATTCCATCCGCTGGTTTGCCCGGCTAATCTGGTCCAGCTGATCCCATTCGCGGAGACGTAAATGACGGAAGGAGTTCCAACGGCTACAAATCCGTTGCCGCTGTATGCTACTCCCAAAAGAGTCTCGCCCATGGAAGGATTAACCTCCTGCCAATCACCCGCGCCGCTGTTTCCGGCTGCGAAAATGCGTCCGTTGCGGCTCACGGCAACAAACATATTATTTCCGTACGTTACGCCTGTTAATTCTCGTAAATTATTTGCATATTTTTTTGTCCAGTTTAAGCCGTCAGAAGAGACAACTGCGCCGCTGTCTCCAACAGCCATATACATACCGCCGCCAAAAGCGATTTGATTGTATGAAATGGTAAGTCCTCTAACCCGAGCCTGCCAGCTTGT
>WRCH01000102.1 GCA_009784115.1 Chitinispirillia bacterium | reverse complement strand
TTTTCCCGCGCCCCTTTAGGGGAGCAAGGAGTGTAACCCATGACTTTAGTCATGGGCTCTCAAAAAAACAGCGTCAGCGTAAAACCGCTCAGCCCTATCCATCCCAACGTATAAAACGCATTACCCGTACTTTCAAAGTTTTTGGCGTTTCTTTTTGCTTCCTGCATTTCATGCAGCCTGTCCGAATCTTTGTAAATGCCGTGCTCCGATTTTGCCTTTCCTTCGTAAACGGAGCCGCCGATAAACCCGCCCGCGGCTAACGCTGCCGCTGATATGCGCATTGTCAATTTCAGGGGTGATGATTTTTTAGGCTCTTTCGGTTCTTCCGGTTTAGGCGCCACCCGTCTGCGTCCGTCGGCCATAGCGTCATCAAGCGTCCGCTCACGCGGCGGCGGCGGCTCAGGTTTGGATTCTGCCGCATTCCCATGCCCTGCGGCTCTCAGCTGAACCCCGCCCCTCTCTTCTCTCCTTGCTGTAAAATTGGCGGTAACCGACAAATCTCTACCCATAGTAGCAGTCAATACGCTATCATTGGACGTTGCCGCCCCAGACCAGCCGGTAAACCGGTAACCTCTCGCAGGTATTGCCGTTAAGGCGACCTGAGTCCCATCCTCATAGCGCACCCGATCCGGAGAGCGGGATACCGTACCGCCGCGGGGAGGTGCAATGTTTGTCGTAAGTACATACGTCCGCACAAAATTAGCGGTCAGCGTCATATTGCTGTTCACGGCAACCGTTTCTCTTGAGTTACTGGAAGTTAACGCGCCGGACCATCCGGTAAACCGATATCCCGGCGCCGTAGCTGCCGTTACGGTAACCGTTGTTCCGGGAGCGTAATGTGTTTGGTTAGGAGTGTGCGTTACCCTGCCGCCCGCGGCGGGGCTTGCGCTAACCTCAAACGTATACAGCACGGGCGGCGGTGTTGGCGCGGCAGGCGCGGCGGCGGCTTGCGCAGGTGCGCGCGAACCGGCAATCTCTAAAAACCTTTTATACATCTGCGCGCTGGCCTCTATCGTTTTCTCCAAAAGCTCATCTAAATTCGCGGTGCGCACAGATGCTGTTGTTACAAGCATTCCGTAATCGGTTTCGTATATCTCTACCGCTAATGTGAAGTTCTGTCTGAACTTGCTTATTGTCCCGCGTACGATGTAGTCGGCACCTATTTTACTTCCCAGCGCTATCACGCAGTTCTCTTCGGCGCACTCTTCCATAATCGCATCGCCCATAGCCATAACGGTTTCGGAGGTCATAACGTTAAACCTGCTCCTTGGCAGATTGTTAACGGCTTCCTGACGAATCTCGCCGGTTATCACGCTAACCTCGGCCCTGTTGATCTCATCCGCCGCGCCGCTGCGCTCGTCTATTTGGGTCTCTATTATAGCAACGTTTTTTATAGGAATCCTCTGAGCAAAAACAGAAGAACCAAAAACGGCCGCGGCAATTAAAAAAACAATAACTCTTCCCATCCGTAAAATCTCCGACATTATTTTCTCACTCTCCCCCTCTGCACCCTATACCATGATTCTCATTTTATAATTTCATACCCATGGGCGTTGCGTCATACCCGTAGGGCGTTGCCCTACTCTATTTGATTACAGGGCTTCACCCTGTAGGAATGTATCTCGCGAATTGGGCCCGGGCTGAAAGCCCGTAATCAATACCATAGGGCAGCGCCCCATGCTCCGCCCCGCATTACCCTCAATAAAATAATACATTACATAATATAAATCTCTAATACCGCGCATATTTTTTAAGACCGCAGAAAGCGCACCGCTTCAGCAAACACCTGCATACGAATCAAAATCTATCCATTTTATATTAGAATCGCCTGTTGGCATAAAACCTTTGGGATAGAACCCAGGCGCTCCCTTATCTGAAAAGCCGTTTATAAGCTGCCACGCAGTTTCGGTTTCAAGAGCGCTTACAAAAAGCGTGCGGTCGCAATTTAAAATTTCTTGGATGAGTTTTTGGTAGGCTTCGGGGCTTGGGACAGAAAATGCCTCTCTGTAACATAAATTCATGTGCGCCGAGGTGATAGTACTGTTGACGGGGATTTTTGTTGACAAATCGAGGATGATGCCCTCTTGGGGCTGGATTTTAAATATGATCGTATTTTCATTAAGATCACCAGATCTGTTATATAATACTTGCGGGACAGATTTAAAACGCACGCCGATTTCGGTGCCTTTACGGTGCAGAGCTTTGCCCGTTCGGATGTATATCGGGGTGGATTGCCATCTAAAGTTGTTTATTCTTAGGGAGAGTTCCGCATAAGTCTCTGTAAGGCTGTCCGGCGATATATCTTTTTCCGATCGATATCCCTTATATTGAAAACGATTGCAGTTAATAATTTCCATTGATCGCAATACGGATATTTTCTGCTCGCGGATATCATCCGCCCCAAGAGTTACCGGCGCTTCCATTGTGAGAAGACAAAGCAGCTGTAAAAGATGATTCTGCACCATATCCCTTATTATCCCCGCACCGTCAAAATACCTCCCCCGCTCCCCTACCCCTTCACTTTCTA
This sequence comes from Chitinispirillia bacterium, assembly GCA_009784115.1. Classification (GTDB taxonomy): domain Bacteria; phylum Fibrobacterota; class Chitinivibrionia; order Chitinivibrionales; family Chitinispirillaceae; genus WRCH01. The sequence goes on along the minus strand of WRCH01000102.1, from coordinate 6,850 downwards.
TAGCGTTTATCTGAATGCTTTCAATATAACGGCTGTTCCACAGAGGATAAAAAAGTGAGTTTGCAAATCGGAATACTAATATATCCTGTACCACCTCTTTGCCGAGATAGTGATCTATCCTGTAAATTTGCTTTTCATCGAAACATTTAAGAAGCGTCTCATTTAATTTACAGGCGCTGTCGTAATCATACCCAAAAGGCTTCTCAAGCGCTATCATTGTCTCTTTGCCGAATCCATCGGCGGCAAGCTCTTTAATGCTTGACTGATAAGCTGAAGGCGGCTGCGATAAGAAAACTATTATCCGCGAGAAATTACCTTTTGACATGATAAAATTACGCAGTCCGGGAGTATGCTGGTGATAAAAAAGTAAATCGCCGAAATCTCTATCGGCCTCGAATCTATTTCTAAACCCGTCATCAGTAAAAAACGTGCGTCCGCTGCCAACTATCACGCAGCTTTTGCCGATATGACCTTGACCAAAAAGAGTATTGAGCGCCGGCATGAGTTTGCGTCTTGTAAGATCGCCGGACGCTCCTAAAATCACAATCGCACAGCTGCACAGCGCCAAAGCTTCAGTCTCCTGCAATTTTATTGCTCAAACGAAACCGGATGAACCACGCTGAGCCGCTGCCGTATCTTCTGCGCGGCTTCGCTGCCGAATATTGAAGCGAACTCATTTAGTTTCATACTCATCATCTCTTCTCTTCCCTGATTTTTCTTTTTAAAGAGAGAGAGTTCAAAGCGTTTTCTTGAAAACTGACCCATCAATCCATAAATGTGCGCGTTTGCCAAGTGGACAATAGAGACGTCGGGAGCAGCGCCGCTGAAATTGTCGAGAAATTCAATCGCTTCGCGGCAGCTATTCAAACGGCAGAGATGATATGCGCGGATTATCGCTTCGATACGGTTAAGATTGAGCGTTCGGCTGAGGAGCTTGCGGCGCAAAAACTCTACATCAAGACCGGATGAACTGCGTTCGTAAAAACAGATCAGCTTATGCAGCCCCTGAATATTTTCATGATCACGCTCTAAAAGCCGCTTGAGCACCCCTTCGAATTCGCAGTGCTTTTTATTTTTCTCGTAGATATCCGCAAGAAGCAAATAGGTGTAGTAGTTGCCGGGAGCAACAATGATCTCCTGCTCAAGACTTTTAGCCGCGGATACAATGTCGCCGATGCTTTGATATGAGAGCGCAAGACTGTGATACGCGACAGGGTTTTGATCATCAACAACTATAGACTTGTTAATCCAGTCGATACTTTTATCAAATATTGAGCTGTATTGACAAATCTGACCTATTAACAGATAAACCTGCGCGAGATCTGAGCTTATCTCTTCGTTTTTATTTTGAAATCCTTCAAAAAATCCGGCTAGCCGCTCAAGCTCGCTTACAGCGTGCTGCGTCTCACCATGAGTACACTCAAAATAAGCGAGGTCTTCAATCTGCTCCGCGGCGTCATCATATATAGCTTTAAACGAAAGGACTTTTTCGCAAAGCTCTTTTAACGCAGGTTCATGTTTTTTAACCGCTTTAATGCAAGTAGACACCGGGCGCCATCCCCTTTCAGTAACTTTTGGCAATCTGATGATACGGGGGCGGGGCTTGCCCCCGCCCTCGTTTTGGAACAACTCTCTTTTTGCCGGCATCTGCATCTGCACTTATCCTCCCGCAAACGATTTGTAACTTAAAACCTACTTGCGTAAAATAAGGCAAATAACAGGCCAACATGGAAATCTTTCAGTACAGACAAGGCATGCCTTGTCTCTGCATTCGGGGCCCCCCCCCTTATCTCTATTCTACCATTATTAAAAATGATTACAACACTTTAACGAAAATTCTGCTTCGATCATCCAATCCCGGCGAGAAAAAAACCTTATTATTAATGCGGTAACTCCCCTTCGGCACATCGCGGACCGCAAGACGAAAGCCGCACTCCGCTATACCGCCGCGTCTGTTTGAGGGGCGGCGCATCACAAAGCCGCTCCCCGCTAAATGCGCAGGATTCATATTCGTACTCAAAAGCCATCCGTACCCCAATGAGTTATTGCTTACTGTAAAAAACTTATCGTTGACAATTGCACTATGCAGAGTATCTATTTTATCACCCGCGATTGGAAACGTAAACGATCTATCGGCGGCAGAAAATTTAAATGATGACGCCTCCTCGCGCAAAACAGGAGTCATCTCAATATACGCCTGACTGAAAAAGGTGCGGAAGCGAACCGGAAGATTTATGTTTACAGGAACTTCCACTAATTGCGGATAGCAGATTTGATTCACCGCGGCCTTGCTCCCTTTCATACCCATGCCAAGATCAAGATAAAAATCCCCCATGCGGATAAGTCTTATCGGCCCCGCCTTATAACGGCGCACTAAACAAACGATATTATCCTCGCTGTAGCGCACAGGTATGAGCCCCCACGCCGCCCTTAAAAGGATCTCTACGCGAAGTTCATTTGTTAGGCCAACATACTTATTTGTCTGCGGATCCATAATGCCTGCTTTTACAAAATGGAAACGGTCTCTGCCGAAATCAGCGTAATAGTAAGGGGTGGTGATCCGCTGTTTTGAGTGATCATACTCGATGTATCGTTTTTTTGACAGCGGTATGGAGTTATCAGACAGTATAATCACCGCGCGTTTATTTTCTCCCCGGGATAATACGGCAAATTCACCGCTATATTTTTGGGGCGGATGATTATCACTGTAAAGATCTGCGTCATCCCACAAAAACACGACCTCATCTTTTTCTCCAAATTCCATACGCGCTTCGTGTGTATTGGGCCTGTCGCCGTCAGACAAAACATATTCACCCGACGGTGTAACCTGATCTATCTGAAACGGTACGGCGTTTCCTTTAAGGTCAAGCACGCGCAGAGAATTAACCGGTTTGCCAAGCAGTTTGGGGAGCTGTTTTCCGGTGATAATGACGGGGGAAGCTGCGCTGGAAAAAACAGCGGCAATCACCGTAAAAAAAATGTACTTTAAAACCACAGAACTATCCGCAGCATTAATCATAGATTAATTTTACCGCGAATCACATCACCATAAAAGCGCCCGGAGTCTTTTATTGTTCTTTTCCCTGTCTCAAAATCTACATACACTAAACCAAAGCGGTGCTTATAGCCCCAGTGCCACTCAAAATTGTCAAGCAGACTCCAGTGAAAATACCCTTTGTAAGGCACACCCTCCTGTATAGCTCTGTCAACCTCTATAAGATGCTTCGCTATAAACTCTGAGCGCTGAGGATCGGGGACGCTGCCGTCTCTCGCTATAATTTCAGAGACGCAAGTACCGTTTTCTGTTATGACAAGCGGCTTCCTGTAGCGCTCGTGAAAAAACTTTCCCGCCCAGTAGAGAACATCAGGCACTATCGGCCAGTCATAGGTATTCATCTGATACCCTGTCTGACAATTAACTACCTGCGCTTCCCCATCCGCCCCTGCTTTTACCGCTGTTCCGGTATAGAGATTTACTCCCAGAAAATCAAGCTCCTGATTTATAATTTTAAAATCACCGTCATTTACTTTAGGCGCTGCTTTGCCGTACACCTCAAGCCCCTGTTCAGGATACTTGCCAAAAAAGACAGGATCCATCCACCACGCGCTGTTCCAAAGCGTAGTTGGGTCTACCTCAAACGAGGCTTTGCGCGCGGCGGCAATATCACGCGGATCATTAGCCGCGGGACGCCTTATCCATCCTACTGGCGCGTACCCCACATTAACTTTTCCTTTTGCGTTTTGTCTTATCGCTGATACTGCGCGTCCATGTGCAAGAAGGAGATTATGCCCGGCGCTAAGCGCTTCCCCCATGCCAAGTTTAAATCCGGGAGCATGACACCCTGTAAACATCCCGTGCATGATTATGACTTGCGGCTCGTTTATAGTCATCCAGTCATTCACACGATCAGAAAACTTATCAACCACAAACGCAGTATACTCCTCAAACCATTTTGATGAATCAGGACTCTGCCACCCGCCTTTTTCCTGAAGCGCCTGAGGCAAATTCCAGTGATAAAGAGTAACCCAGGGTTTTATATCAGCTTTCAGCAATTCGTCAATTAACTTATCATAAAATTCAACGCCTTTTTCATTAACTCTTCCAATACCCTCAGGCATTATACGCGGCCAGCTCATCTCCATTCTGTAAGCCTTAAGCCCGATCTCTTTCATTATAGCGACGTCTTCAATATAGCGGTGATAATGATCACAGGCTACATCTCCGCTTTGATTCTGCCACACAGCGCCGGGGCGTTTACAAAGTACATCCCAAATACCTTCTCCCTTGCCATCCTCAAAAGCGGCGCCCTCTACCTGATATGATGCTGTCGCCGCCCCCCATACAAAATCTTTTGGAAATGCCATAATTGTATCCTCCAGGTAAAACTTTTAATTTTTTCTTATTCTCGCAAGCTCATCGATTGCCGCTTTAAACTCGAAATCATCAACAAGCCTTACAAGCTCCTCTGCTCCCGAAATAGCGCGCAGGTCTTCTGCCAAATTCATGCACTCCGCGTTACCATCGGCAAGCAAAACTTCTAATTTGTCAAAAATATCATTTATCTTGTTTTTATCGGTAATCTCATCAATTTTTTGCGTTTCATTTAACATCGGCGCAAGTTTTATGAGTACCGCGTTAAGTTCGGCTTCAAGGATAGTTTTTTGCTCGCCCGTCAGTCTGTTTTTTTCTCCGCTAAGCATATCCTCAGAAGCGGCGGCGATGTTCCGCAGCCGCTCTTCTTCAATTTGAGCGGCGTTGCTTTTGAGAGTATGCACAATACGGTGCGCGAGTTTTATATCACCGCACTCAAGCGCGCTTGTCATATTCGCGTAAGCGTTTTCATTGCTCTTAATAAAGCTGATCTTTAACTGCTTTTGCAGTTTTTCCTTATAGGCGGCTTGGGAATTGGACGCAATGTTTGAAACTGCTGTCAGCGGGAAATATTTCATAAGAAATTTCCATAATTCGTGCGTCTTAAATGGTTTACCCAAAAAATCAAGCATACCATGCGCTTTGTAACACTCTAATTCATGCGGCATTATGTTCGCCGTCATCGCGGCTATCGAAGCGTCTGCTTTAAGCTCAGCGATTTTTAAAGCCGCCTCCAAGCCGTCCATAACCGGCATATGAATATCCATAAGTATCAAACCGAACATCTCTTTCCCATCACCCATACGCTTTTCAACTATATCTACGCCTTCTTTGCCATTATGCGCAATTACAGCTTTTAGACCCACTTTTTGAAGGTGTTCAAAGATTACCTGCTGATTCATGGCGTTATCTTCGCAAACCAAAATCTCACCCTCAAACTGCGGTCTCTTGGATTCGTTGAAAAATATCTCTTTTTGCACCTTTTTAATCTCTGCGCCGTCATCATCAATAGTATTAAAAGTCAACTCAAAACTAAATATGCTGCCGACGTCCGGCGTACTTTTCACCATAAGAGCGCCGCCCATCAGCTCTATAATGTTTTTGGTGATGGTAAGCCCAAGCCCCGTACCGCCGTATTTGCGCGTAATGCTGTTATCCGCCTGCGCAAACGGTTTAAATACTTTGTCAATATGCTCCCGAGTCATGCCTATACCGCTGTCTTTTACCTCGAAATACAGAGTAACGCTGTTACTGCCGCTGCTCTTGACAGACGCAAAAAGTTTAACCGCGCCGGAGTCCGTAAATTTGACGGCATTTGAGAGCAGATTAAGAAGCGCCTGACGAAGTTTTATAGGATCGCCCAAAAGTTTTTTGCCGATTGAGGGTTCGGCATAGCAATAAAGTATAATCCCTTTTTTTTCGGCTCTTGGCTGGATCATCATACGGCAATACGAAAAAATATCTTGCAAGTCAAAAGGGATGCGTTCTAACTGCATCTTTCTTGATTCAATTTTAGAGATATCAAGGATATCGTTAATAATATCAAAGAGCGACTCTGCGCTTTCTAAAATTTTACGCAGATAGTCTTTCATTTTAGACCGGTTATTCTCATCCGTATCTAAAGCGAGTTCAGAAAAACCTATAATGCTGTTCATCGGCGTGCGTATCTCGTGGCTCATTTTGGCTAAAAACTCGGATTTAGCACGATTGCTTTTTTCCGCCGATTTTCTGAGACGGCTGTTATTGAAGAACATAAACAGCAGCATTACGAATGTCAGAGATATCGAAAATAACAAAATTATCATTAACCGTTGAGTTCTTTCGTTGAAATACGCGGTAGCCTCTCTGCTTCGAACTTCAATACTATTGAGAAGTTCCATGCTTATCATGGCAAGCGCCCTGTCTGCCGTCATATATTCTGAACCGAAAACAATTGACGCCGCCGTGTCAAGATTCCCGTCTTTGACCGCCATCAGCGCAGTCTCTTCCATAACAGCCAAAGTATCAAGCAATTTCAAAAGTGTGTCAACTTTTTTTATTTCGCTCTTTGTCAACCCGATCTTTTTCATTTTGTCTAATCTGCCGTTCAGCTCTTCGTAATTGTCAATTAGCCTTCTGTATTCGCTCAAAGCAGTTTCGTCCTGAGTCATAACGTACATTCTCATCAGCTTTATAAGGAGGTCGTTTACATGAAGCACGCTGTGACTCAATGTGATGAGTTCCTGCTTATCGGAGTTATGTTTTTGCGAGCTGTTCAAGATAACCGTAAACTGCGTGATCAGAAGCACCGAAGCCGCGAAAAATATGGCAAAAACTGTAACGGGGATGATTTTTTTCTTATCGTTTAACACCAAAACTCACTCTGTTATTTTTGTTTTGTTCTATACCGATCTACGGCACGCGTTTACTCAGTATAACTTTTGGGGAGACAATTACCCCAATACTCAAAAATACAACAAGGCGGAGCCGCATACACAA
>WRCH01000101.1 GCA_009784115.1 Chitinispirillia bacterium | reverse complement strand
TGATATGGTGAATGTCGCGGCCAAAATTGATTTCTGATAGTAATAGAGCGTCTGCTGTTCAATACTGACACAGATAAAAGAGTCTGGTTTTTTAAGATTCAATTTATCACATACATCATATAACCGCTCAACAAATGTATCGTTCATACCGGTACTCCTGTTTATGTTTTTAATTGTCCTTTTTTGTCCTTGTATATTTTTGCTGGAATAAAAAAAATAGTAAAAAAATAAAAAAGTAACTGGAAAAAACATTTTCCATGATGTTATAATTATAATTTGAGTGAGGTATGTTACGCCACATTTTTCGGCAGTAAAGGAGAAAAATATGAAAACATCTGCAGTAAGAGACGGAATGTTTAAAGAGGATTCATGGAGAATGTTTCGTATAATGGCGGAGTTTGTTGAGGGTTTTGAAACTCTTTCCAATGTAGGCCCCTGTGTTACAATATTCGGCAGCGCCCGCACGCCTGTAAATCATCCGCACTATGATTTGACAGTAGAAACTGCGCGCATCGCGGCTAAAGAGGGCTTTGGAGTTATCACCGGCGGCGGCCCCGGTATCATGGAAGCCGGAAACAAAGGCGCAAGCGAGGGCGGCGGGCAGTCTATCGGACTTAACATTCAGCTGCCGTTTGAACAGATGCCTAATCCTTACATAAAAACTATTATTAACTTTCACCACTTTTTTGTAAGGAAGGTGATGTTTCTCAAATATACCTCCGCCGTTATACTGATGCCGGGCGGCTACGGAACGCTTGACGAGATGTTCGAGGTTCTCACGCTCGCGCAGACACAGAAAATAGCGCCGATGCCGCTTATTCTCATGTGTAAAGACTACTGGCAGGGTCTTCTCGATTGGCTTCAGGAGACTATGATGAAGAAAGAGGGCTATATACTTGACGTTGACATGGCTCTAATGCAGATGACAGATGATCCGCAGGAGGCTATTGACCTTGTAAAACAGCATACGGGCAGTAAAGAGATCGCGCCGAATTTTATTTAATTTTGTTTAGAGTAAATTTTTGATTGACATCTCATTGTGCGGTAAATTATAATTTTAATAGGTTACTTATTAGCAAGGCTTGATAAAGCAATTTTTAAGAAGTGAATTTGTAAATTAACTAAGAGTAATAAGCGGGTGGGAGTATCATTTGTCTTATGCTCTTTTTCTCTGTCTCACACATCTCACATTGGAGGTTGCGAAGTGCCAACGCCCAAGAAAAAGGCTCCTGCCAAAAAGGCAGCAGTAAAGAAGGCTCCTGCTAAGAAAGCAGTTGCGAAGAAGGCTCCTGCAAAAAAAGCAGCAGTAAAGAAAGCGGCTCCTGCTAAAAAGGCAGTTGCTAAGAAAGTTGCGGTTAAAAAGGCTCCTGCGAAGAAAGCAGCTGCTAAAAAAGCTGTAGCTAAAAAGGCAGTTGCCAAGAAAAAAGTTGTAAAGAAAAAGAAGTAGAATACTACATTAGAAGTTTTATGAAAAGGTTCCCGCTCTCGCGGGAACCTTTTTTTAACCCCGGGCGGTGCCCGGGGTTTTGTGATTATGCCCCTTTGGGGCGGTCTGCCCGCGGTGGTTCTTAGCGTATGAGTTTTGGCGGTTGATGCGGTCACCCTTGCGCCGGATTTTCCTGTTTTCACTTAAATTATAAAATCTTTTGAAATAAGGTGAAATAATCGCAAGAAAATAGTTATATTACTATAGAAACGTATACTGGTACACGGCATAAATCTACACTGCACCGCACGCAACTGCACGCAGGGCCGTTAGGTTGCTTGGCGGCACAGTGTAAATGCGTGCCGTTATGCAGTATAGTTTGTACATGGTGCAGTATGCGATAACATCGTGAAAAGCGCGGTTAGAGCGTACTGTACCATGTTCGGGTTGCGTTTCTATAGGTATCTTGTGTGTATCGTATATTCGGCTTATTGAGAGAAGATAAAATGATAATTTGTGAATCTTGTCAAAAAAGTTATAAAATTTATCACCAGCATACCGGGGATGAATTTTATGAAGGTGAATATACTTCGGTAAAGTGCTATGGCGGCAAAGATAATAAAGATATAACACAATGCAATGAGTACATTTCAGGCAGCGGCTGCGCGGGCGGAGGTTTTGGCGCGGGTGCGGCTGATTTTAAAGCGGAACCTGTTGCCGCGTCTGTCGCGAGCACGATGTCCGGTAATTTGAGCCAGGAAGATATCGACAGATTAATCAACGGAGAGATGTAGACGCGTGCCGTGTACCGGTATACACTAAGTCCTTAGATAAGTTTTTGAAATTCGGTCTATTATGAAAAAACACAGTGCGATTTTACAAATAATACTTTTTGCCGCAGCGCTCTGTTTTGCTCAGCCGCAAGCTCAATCACAAAGCTCTTCACCCGACGGATTTAACGGAGCGCAGTGGGGAAGTACACCCGCTCAGGTTCAACAGTCCGTTCAGCAGTCGGTCGGAGTTACAGGATGGCAGCCCGACAGGATAGCTGGTGAATTTCCGCCGGAGATGGGGGTCACTGCGTTTAGAGGAACTTCCGTTATTGCCGGTTACAGGGCTGTTGTCACCTACTATTTTTGGCAGGATCGTTTTTTTCAAGCTACTGTACGATTTGATTTTGACAATCTCGCAACATTTGATTTTAATTACAACGTTTACCGCAGTGTCAACGAGTACTACACGGTGATAAGAAGCAGGACGCTCAATTTTGTTAATGAAATCTATGATCTTCTCGGCAAAAAATACGGCAAAAAACAGCCTGTTTTCAGAGGGCTCGACCCGCGCTTCGCGTTCAGAAGACTTGACGCGTACCTAAAGCAGGAGAGGTGGAATTTACGCTACCACCCTTACGAGTACTACCAGCGCATAGTCACAGCGGCTTACGCAAGATGGGATTTCCCAAAAACCCGCATAATTTTTTCAATAAACATTTCCGCGCCCGATAAACGGTTCGATTATCTCCTCTCCGCAGTGTCGCTTGATTTGGAGAGAGAGGTTAAGAGGGAGCTTGACAGGCTTAAGATGCGGGGGTTGTGATTGGGGGAGGCCACAGAATAATCTATTTAAATTATACAGGAAAGGTCTTATGTCAAATTTTATCGAATTAGTTGCCGAATGGTTCCGCGTAGGCGGCCCCGTCATGTGGGTATTATTGTTTTTCGCGGCTTGTGCGGCGTCTATAATGGCCGAAAGGTTTATCTTCCTCTATTTTATCTGTCCCAAAGATTACTCTGTTTTACTTCACAAAATAAAGTCTGCGATAGGAGAAGATAAGACAGAAGAAGCTCTGAAAAGCGTAGGTGATAAGTCTGCGCCAACTCATGTTTTACTTAATGTAGCGCTCCAAAGCTTTAAAGCTGGAGATTCAATAAGTGACATCCAAGAGAATGTAGAAGAAGCCGCCATCCATCAAATACACCGCTTCTCTGTAAGAATAAATTATCTGACACTCTTTGCAAACGTAGCTACGCTTGTTGGACTTTTGGGAACTATCACCGGGCTCATGCTCTCATTTTCATCCCTCGCAACTGTAGAAGCCGCGCAAAAGGCTTCCATGCTTGCGGCGGGTATCTCTCAGGCGATGATAACAACCGCGTTTGGTCTCATTATAGCAGTGCCCTGTATGGTGATTTATACGGTCTATTCAAACCGTCAGACCCGTCTTGTCAAAGAGTTGGATGAGTCAATTGTAAAGCTGCTTAACTTTATGAAAAAGAAAAGGGCTTAGCAGTATAGATATGAGGTTATCCCTTTTTAAATCAAGTAAACCGCCGTCACAAATGGCTGACGCCGACGTCGATATCACCCCTGTCATGAACGTCTTTGTCATACTGATACCATTTTTAGTCTCTATGGCCGTATTTACCCATGTGTCAATCATCGAATTTTCTGTTCCGTCGGATATGGGGCAGGGGACAGGTCAAAGTGATGGAAAACCGAGACAGAAACTTACGCTTTTGTTGACAGAATCATTCCTCGGTATTTCTGAAGGAGAGAACCTGCTTGATTCCATCCCAAAGCTTGATAACGGGCTTTATGATTTTAACTTATTGAGTCAAACGCTCTCTGTACGGCGCTTTCAATCTGATTTTCAGGATGAGATTATTGTTGCGGTGCGCGATGGCGTAGCTTTTAAATATGCTGTAAAAGCTATGGATGTGAGCCGTGAGTGCGGATTTACCAAAATCGGGATCAGCGGGGCCGCCGCCGATCCGTCAAAGGGCAGGTAGTCTGTGCACCCGTTCTCATCCATAAGTAAACGCGGGAGCAGGGGAGACAGCGGAGTTTTCCGCCCTCAAATAACCTCTCTTGTGGATGTTATGACGATTCTGCTCTTCTTTCTCATTAAGAGTTTCTCTGTTGACAGTTCTGTGGTCACACCGCCGCCAAATATTGAGCTTCCAATATCCTCATCAGAAAAACCGGCTCTCTCACGCTGTGCTGTTACTATCACCAAAGAGGAGATTATCGCGGCAGACAGAGTTGTAGCGGATGTAAATGATGTTGAACGCGGCGAATCGCTGATTATTGAGCCTTTATACGCGTTAATGAAGCAGATGACGGCTGAATGTATGGTTGATTCAAGCGGATCAATAGTTATTCTTTGTGATAAGGATGTTAATTTCGCTGTTGTAAAAAAAGTAATGGCAACAAGCAGCCGCGCCGGTATATCTGATTTTTCGATACTTGTCATAAGAGAGGGTGATCTATAAGTATGAGCGGCCCGTATCATAATGACTCATTTCACAAAACTCTTAACCGCTCAAGCATTATAGAGAACCTTTTTTCGTGGATACTTCTGCTTTTTGTGGGCCTGTTTTTTTGCGGCGGCGTTATCATGCACAAAATGGAAATCACCAAAAAATCCGATGATAATGTGATTATGTATGACAGAATTCAAACATCATTTGTCATGGAAGAACCTAAATCTGAACCTCCTAAGCCTGAGATGAAAAAGCCAAGGCCGTCCCCGGCTCCAAGAGCAGCAGAAGCCGCTCCTGTTGATCTGACAGAAAAACCTCCGATCATCAAGGAGGAGGAGATAAAAGAGGAAGAACCTCAAGAACAGCCGCCTCAGGAGCAGCGTCAGGTCAGACAGGTTTATGGACTAAGGAGAGTATATTCACAAGGGTTAGGCGCAGGCGGTTCATCACAGGATGCAATCGTAGGCAAGCTCGGCAACACTCTCAATAAGGATTTTGATACGCTGACGGCATCTGATAGTGATCTTAAAGGAGGGCAGGGGGGAACTGCTCCGGCGGCAGCTCCTGTATCGGCGGCTTCCGTGACAAAATATCCGCGCCTCAAATCCGGTTTTCGCAATCTAAAACCTCAGTACTCTAAAGAGATGCTCGCTAACCGCGTTGAGGGAACTGTGAGAGTACGCATAATGATCGGGTCAGACGGAACAGTTAAGCGGATAGAAGTTCTCAGCGATATCGGCTACGACTCCGCGGAGATCGCGCGCGCGTTCCTCATGGGTTTGCAGTTTGAACCGGCAATGAGAGGCGACAGTCCGGTTTCTGTATGGATCCCTTTTTCAATTCGGTTTGAACTGATTTAAAATTATACTATACTGAACCACGGTATAAATTGACACTGCACCGCTAAGCAGCCTCACGGCCCTGCGTGCAGCTGCGTGCGGTGCAGTGTCAATTTTATGCCTTTCACCGGTATAATTTCACGGCTCATACAAAAAGTAAAGTCCCGCGGGTCTCGAAATCGTCTCTAAAGCGTTAACTCCTGGCATACTCTTTGTCAAAGATTCCATCAATAGTTCCCGCCATCCGCTTTGCTGTCTTTTTTCTACAGGTTTCACAGTCTCTGAAACACCGCAGATCTCTCTAAGATAATTGAGCGCCTGAGCGTATCCGCCGATAGTATCAATGAGACCGTTTTCGTAAGCTTGCTTTCCGGTAAAGATGCGGCCGTCGGCGTTTTTTCTGATTATTTCCGGATCAACGCCCCGCCCGGCCGCTACGTCCTCTATAAATTGATTGTGCGTATCGTCAAGCAGATTCTGAAGCAGTTTCGCTTCACTTTCGCTTATGTTCCTGTAAGGGCTTGCCATATCTTTAAACGCTCCAGCTTTAAAGACGCGGAACTCTATGCCCACTTTTTTTGCAAGCTCCTGATATTTGGGTATTGTGAATATAACGCCGATGCTTCCAGTAATGGTTCCCTGAGAGGCGAAGATTTTATCCGCCGCGCTTGCGATGTAATACCCGCCTGAGGCCGCCATGTTGCCCATGCTTACAACGATTGGTTTTCCCGCGGCTCTGTAAGCTGCTATCTCTCTATAGATCTCTTGGGACGGCGCGACCGCGCCGCCGGGGGAGTCTACTCTTAAAAGTACACCGGCTATGTTTTTATTGTTAAGATGTTCCCTCAATGTTCTGACGTGCCAGTCGCCGTCTGTTATCACTCCTTCCAAACGTACTATTGCGATCCGTTTGAACGGCAGAGTATTAAAATCTCCCATGCGAATTACAGCCGCGATAATTAAAAACAGTATAATTACTCCCGGGACGCCTATTATCCCCAAGGCTAACCATTTATGATTTTTTGCTTTCAAGTTAATTGCCTCCGCGTGGAATTGTTAGTACATCGCCCGGTTTAATGGTTGATTCTTCTGAAAGGTTGTTGTTTTTTCGTATTGAGTCCACCGTTACGCCGAATGTTGTAGAGATCCGCCATAAGTTATCGCCGGCTTTTACTGTGTACATTATTGTTTGCGTTGATCCTGTGTTATTTTCATTTTGCGATGCTGTCTGACGGTTTGCCGTTTGTCCTCTTTGCGGCTGATAGATAGTAAGCCGCTGACCGGCTCTTAGATGCTGTGAGCTTGACATATTGTTCCAGCTTTGAATATCCCGGACTGTTACGCCGAAAAGTCTTGCTATTCGGGAAATGTTGTCGCCCGGCCTTACCTGATAGATAATTTGCCTGCTGTTTTGAGGAATGGGGCGTCCCGGTTGTTCACTGTTAAGGATGGCTGTTAACGCTTCCGGCGCGGATTCGTTGACCGGTATGGGGATGATAAGAAACCGTCCCGCGGTGAGCTGGTTGTTTTTCATCCTGTTTATATCGCGCAGTGCGTCAACCGGCACCCTGAAACGCCGCGCGATTGCAATCATATTATCACCGCTTTGAATTTGATAACGGTAAAATCTCGTTTTTTTATCATCCGGCAGCTCACTGTAAAACGTCTCATACGCCTCAGCTTTGCCTTTGGGAAGATAAAGATTCACATTTTTCATATCCGGCGGAGTGCACCAGTGCAGTATATGCGGATTCATCCTTCTGAGAGTGTCAAGCGGTACCTCGATCCCTTTTGCAATTGTTGAAAGTTCTATGCAGTCGTTTACAATTACTATATCGGGGTCAAAAATGTTTTCACTTGGAAAAGTAAAATCAAATACGTCGGGATTTTTCGCGATTATAAGCGACCCAAGATAGAGCGGAACGTAGTTAAAGGTCTCTTTCGGCAGTGTTTTAAGCTCCCAATAGCTTATAGCGTTATCGCGTCTCATTGTACGCGCAAGTCCGTTTTCACCGCAGTTATACGCGGCCAAAGCAAGGTGCCAGTCGCCGAAATCTCTATAGAGTTTACGCAGATATCTTATAGCGGCCTCTGTTGACTTCAGCGGATCGCGCCGTTCGTCAATCCAGTAGTTTTGACGCAGACCGTAGGCTCTTCCGGTTGACGGTATAAATTGCCATATACCGGCCGCGCGCGCGTGAGAGGTGGCGTGCGGGTTAAAGCCGCTCTCTATGATCGGCAGATAGGCAAGGTTTCTTGGCAAACCGGAATCGGCGAACATCTGTTCCATAACGGGGAGATAGTATCCGGCGCGTGTGAGCCATCTGTCAAAAGCGCCTTTGCGCGTGCGCATAAAGAAGAGTGTCGCGCGCCTTACCCGTTCGTTCCATACGACCGGGACATCGTAGACGATTCCTCTTTTGTTTGACAAACGGAAAAGAAAAACGCTGTCCTGCGCGGATATTTTCAGTTCGTCAAACAGCGATTCGAGAATGTGCAGTTTGAAAATAAGCGTCGATATCTCTTCGGGAGCGCTGAACTCCGGCGGCATAAGGTCTGCGTAGATGGTGATTATTTCCGCGATATAGTCTTGGAGGGGGAGCCATTCGCTCTCAGCTGTTTCATTGCTGCGGTTGAGCACTAACGCGGCGCGTTTTAAAAGAGAATCCGCTCTCTCAAAAGCCCCCGATTCACAGGCGCTTCTGGCTAAGTTCAAAAGAGAATCTATGTTGCTGCTTTCGATCTCAATTTCAATCTCGTCTTGCGGTTCTTCTATAAATATTGGATCATCTTCCAAATCCATTATATATAAGACAGCGTCATCCGCATTTTCAGTTTTCGCATGATCACTATCACTATGAATAGTTTTAACCTTTGAAGCGCATCCGGCAGATAACATCATCAATAACAGTAATAACAAATAAAATATAAAATTTAACCGCACAAATTAAACCTGTCGTTTATCGTTTAGTAATGATTAATATTATAAAATAACTTTTGGCGCTTGCGGATGTTTTTTATTGTGGGTCATTGCGCGTTTAGTCAGGTATATATATTTTGTTTTTTAAGATTAATTTAATGATAATCCGCCAAAACACGCATTAAGCTCCTGATTTGTTGTGCCTATAGGGTGCTTGAAAAATTAATTAGGGATGACTTTGCTCGTTGTCTGAGCCAAGTCTATCCCAAAGTATTAAATATTTTATGCCGATAATGCCGGTACCGGTGTAAAAGCATATGCCGGCTGAGGTTCGGGGGTGCAGAGGAAGCCTTGCATCCGCTTGAGGGCGTGGCCTTTGAGGTTTAAGCACTCATTCTGCGCATTTCTGATCTGATCCTGGACTTTTCTGCGGTCGGAGCCGCAGTAGTTCACGAACAGACGGGTTTTTTGATTACACTGGGCCTTCTGAGAGCATTGGGCGCATGAAATTTTCGTAAACTGCATTCATCGCTCCTTATTTTAAGGTATAAAACAGCTCCATCATATAAAAGATACTACTCAATCCGTTGTGTGTCAAGTAAAAAATACCACTATATTTTGGGGATATGTGTAGATTATTATAAATTAGCGGATTGCGGGCGCAAGCTAACAGCAACCTTTAAATAGTTTACCGAAGTTCACGTAAAATCAGTATCAAAGGATGTGTTCAAGCTATCGGAAATGCCTCAAAAGCTCATTTTCATCCTCAATCGGCGAAGCTTTTCTCATCCATAAATTTGTGTTATTTTTGTTGATTGAACCGGGATCAAATCCCCGTAAAAACAGATGCAGTGATCCGCCGAGATTTTGTGATTGATCGTACCGGTCTCTAAGTATGCCTTTCAAATATTTATCAAGCGCTATACAGTAGATTTTCGCCTGTAAATCGTAACGGCTTTTTATACAGTGCTGATTTATCGAATCGCCGTCAAAATTTTTTAAGCTGTCGCTCTTCCAGTCAACAATATAATAACGGTAAGGGTGGGGGGGATAATCCTCATTTTTCACGCGGAACACAAGATCCATAAATCCGCCTAT
>WRCH01000100.1 GCA_009784115.1 Chitinispirillia bacterium | reverse complement strand
GTGGGGCTTATAATTGTGGATGAGGAGCACGACGGTTCCTATAAACAGAGCGATACGGATCCGCGCTATAACGCAAGAGACGTTGCTGTAATGCGCGGTGTGATGCAAAAAGCGGTTGTGGTTTTAGGCAGCGCAACACCGAGTCTTGAGAGTTACTATAATAGTCTTAGCGGAAAGTATCACCTTATAACATTAACCGAGCGTTTTGGCGGGGCGACACTGCCGGAAGTTAAAATTGTTGATATGGCTAAGGAGCATCAGGAAAATAACTGGACGCCGCTTTCGCGCTATTTAGTGAGCCGTATCGAAGAGACTCTTGATGATCGTCGTCAAATAATCCTTCTTCTTAATAGACGTGGATTTTCACCTGTTCTTTTATGTAAAGATTGCGGATACTCTCACGCCTGTCCTAATTGCTCTGTCAATCTTCGGTATCATAAAGCTGATACCGCTTTAAAATGTCATCTTTGCGGATATGAAGAGGTTGCTCCTGACAGTTGTCCTAAATGCAAAGGTAAAAGAATAAAATACAAAGGTACGGGGATTCAAAAGGCTGAGGAGCTTCTTAAGGAAAGATTTCCATTAGTAAAAATTTTGCGCATGGATCAGGACACAACGCGGCGCAAGGGGTCACACATAGCGATACTTGATACATTCTCAAAAGGTGAGGCTGATATTCTCCTTGGAACTCAGATGGTCGCTAAGGGGCTTAATTTTCCCAAGGTCACGCTTGTTGGAGTTTTACAAGCTGATACGGGTCTTTACTTCCCGGACTTTCGCGCCACAGAGCGCACATTTCAACTGCTAACACAGGTTGCAGGCCGCGCGGGCAGGGCAGAGCTTAAGGGTGAAGTTATCATCCAAACCTATTTCCCTAATGAATCGGCGATTAAATGCGCTATGACTCACGATTATCTGGGATTTTATCATCAAGAAATAGAAAACAGGCAGGAACTTTTTTATCCCCCCTTTGGTAAACTCGCGAGAATTGTTGCTGAGGGTCTTCAAGAAAAAGTAATAGAGGCGTTTTTGAGAGATACAGTTGATATGCTTTTAATCGGTAATAGCCGCGGGATAACGATATTAGGCCCCTCGCCCGCGGCTCTCTCCAAAATTGACAAGGTATTCAGATACGCAATGCTTCTAAAATCATCCTCACCAAAAGCGTTATCAACCGCGCTCTGTGAAGTAAGGAAAATGGCGGCAAAACTGCCGTCGCAGTACAGATGCGTTATTGATGTTGATCCTGTGAATATGCTTTAGGGTGGGTATATATTATTTTCATTAATAACAGCATTGATAACGATACAGAAAGTAAGCTGATTAAAAAATGCCGACTAAAAGCTACACCGACTACGACGCCCTATTTACAACAAAAGTAGACGCGTGGATTCCGTTTGTCAGGGGATTTATTGACATATTGGGACAGAAACGTTTTGAGACGCTTAACAGAAGCGAGCGGACGTTTCATAATGATAAGCGCAAAATCGTACTTCTTTCATTTGAAAACAGACTTGCTTCATTAGGAGGGTTAGCTGCTGTTATGCGGCTTTTGCCTCAGCATCTCAAAAAGAGCGGTGAAGAGGTTATGCTTTTCACTCCGCTTCATACTAATCTGCCTAAAGTTAAAAAGGCTGTTGAGGATGGAACTTTAAAACGGGTTGTTGATCCGCAAAAATTTAGCTTGTGTTCATATCATGGGATAGTTAGCTGTTTTCAAGATACTGAATCGGATTTTCCAACGTACTTTATCTCAGTCGAAGATAGATTTACCGCAAAGAGCAATCCTTATTCTTATGACGCCGAAAGTGAAGATTTGCTTGATGATGCGCTTGTCTTTTGCGCAGCGGTTCCTTATGTCTTAAAGCAGCTTGGGATTACAAAGGATATTTTATTTCACGCTCATGACTGGGAAGCTGCTCCGATTGCGCTTACGTCAAAATTTGCGGTGCTTGACGGATTGCTTGAAAATTCGCGTACGGTTCTCACGCTTCATAACTCTTTTGACAGCGGGATCAGCGCTAAAAAAAAGCAGATGTTTTTGGGGAAAAAATTAGTCAATCATCATACAATATTACAATGTTCGATACCGCTTTTAAACGGCCCGTTGACCACAGTCAGCACTCCCTTTGCAGCGGAGCTGTGCATGGATCCGCTCCAGCGCACAATATTCACAGACCATCTTCAAACTGTCTTCTCAATGAATCCGCCGGTGGGGATAGAAAACGGAATGTTTGGCCAGCCGGTCTCACCATTTACTTACGGCGCATTGTCATACGCGCGTCAGGGTGATTTTTCCGCATTGTTAAATCAGAAAAAAGAATCCAGATCAAAAATGATTGACGTTGTAAATTCGATGAATCATCCTGATATTATCGGATCATTAAAAAATATAACTGATGAAAACCCCATTTTATTTATGTCAGGCCGTCTTGACTTGTCGCAAAAAGGGTTTGATGTGATGTTTCATGCCTTTAGTAAATTACCGGCGGGAACAGCAAAACTTATCTTTTGTCCAAGCAGTGCAGACGGCGGCCGCAGTTCAAAGGAGATGGCGCTTTTTAAAACGATCGCCAAAAAATGTCCCGGTGATATAGTTGTTTGGCCTTTTCGGGTCTTGTCAATTGAGTATGAGGCTGTACAGGCGGGAGCATCATTCATGCTGATGCCCTCGTTTTATGAACCGTTTGGAGCGGCTACGGAAGGATTCTTGCACGGTACTCCGGTTATAGCAAGAGCCACAGGCGGACTTTGGGTGCAGATAAAACCGGCATGTAAAGTTAACATTCCGCAATTTTATAATTCACTGCTGCGCAGTTCATACAATCCAGAGCAGGCGACGGGGATTTTATATAGAGAGTTAAGTGACGGTGAAGAGGCGCAAATAGGGTGGAAGCAATGTCTTTCAGCCGCGTCCGCAGCAAACCGGATAAGATCACCTTTCTATCGTTCAATGACAGAGGAAGCGTTCAATGCTCTTAATAAAGCGGTGGAGATATTTGGTGATGATAATGTTTATGGCAGGATGATTCTTAATGGTGTAGAACGTTTGCGTGAGTTTTCGTGGGATGCTGCGGTTGAGAAATACCGCAGGGTATATGATACAGCATCGCTTAGGGGATATTTTTAGTAAACAACGCCCCCGCTTTCTCAGGAGGCAATTTGTTCATTAGTATTCTCTTTCGCGCGTAAATGTTTTATATTTAAGTGTATATGGATATTCAGCCTTTCGACCCCAATAAACCTAATCCCGCTGCTGCCGGCCCTAAAGGCGGCTTCCGCATTAAAAATATGCTCTCCTCCATGAAGCGCACGCTTCTTGATGTTGGGACAACTATTGGTAAATATCAAGTAATAAATGAAATTGACAGAGGCGGCATGGCTGTAGTGTACAGGGCGCTGCAGCTTGATTTGAAGCGGGAAGTCGCTTTAAAGGTAATGCCCGCGAATATCACAATAAATCACCAGTTTGTTGAACGGTTTTTGAGCGAAGCGCACTCTGTGGCAAAACTCAGCCACCCCTACATAGTAAACATATACGAGGTTGCGGCAGAAAATAATGTTTACTATCTTGCTATGGAGCTCATTAAGGGTCAGAACCTGTTCAAGCATCTCCACGATACTAAACCAAAACTTGTTGATGTTCTTGAAATAATATCAAGGCTTGCGGAGGCGCTTGCTTACGCTCACGAGCAAAAAATTATCCATCGGGATCTCAAGCTGAATAATGTTATTATGAAAGACCCGCTGTTTCCCGTGGTTATAGACTTTGGGCTCGCTAAAGCGGTGGAAGAGATAGACACCGGGATTACGCGGGCGGGAGAGATAATGGGATCGCCGTCCTATATGGCTCCTGAAAGACTTTTAGGGGGAATGGTAGATCACAGGAGCGACATCTGCTCTCTTGGCATAATGCTGTATGAGATGCTCACGTTTAAAAACCCCTATCTTGACCAGCGCAATCTCCATCAAACTACGCTTAATGTTATGGAGGCAAACCCCGTTGCGCCTAAAAAACTTGTCCCATGGCTTCCCGTTGAAATTGAGGCGATAACGCTTAAGGCGATGGCCAAAGATCCCAACGCGCGCTATCAGACAATGGATGAGTTCAGGGATGATATACAGCGCTACCTGAAAGGCGACATCGTTCTTGCTAAACCTCCTACACTCAGAAAACGTACAAAACGCTTTGTACGGAAGAAGTGGGCCCCTATCGCAATCAGCGCCTTATTGATCATTTTCAGCGCGGTGTTTGCGGTGAGTTACCATATCCAGGGCAAAAAAGAGGGCTCCCACTGGCAGCTTGTGCACAGTGAATTTCCCGAAGAAGAAGACAGCTGGGTATTCGGCGGTGAGGAGAGAGGGATATGGAGGAAATTTAAGCGATCGGTACAGGGATCCTCGCAAGGTTTCTCCTACGCGGTACCTGAGTGGCGGTTTAACCGCGATCTGCTCATTGAGCTTGAGGTAAGCGCGGCGGACCATAATCTTTTTAACGCGGGGATTTTCCTCTTTGGCAACGACCCGCAGAACGCCTACTGCTTTCACCTGAACAGAGGCGGAAGCGGAGAGAGCGGAATTACATTTCCCGGAAGCAGCTTTTTATTTCAGGATATTGAGACCGGAAAAATCCCTTGGCGGGCAAGAAACCGTGTGGCTATTGAGCGGCTTCAAAACGCTCTATCCTTTAGCATAAATGGAGTTTTAATAGCCAAAGTCTATGATTTTTTCCCGCCGCTTGGAAGAGAGCACGAAAAAATGGGTTTCTTTGTAAATGGAAGCGATATACGGTTTTCAAACCTCAACGCACACCGCCACTCAATCCCGGTTGCTCCAAGCCCCGCTCTTATAGCCGACCGTTTCCGGCAAAAGGGAGACTTTGAGGGCGCTATTGATGAATTTAGAGGACTTATGGTAGATCAAAGCGCCTTAAACCGCGCAAAGGATCTTCATCTGAAAATTGCAGAGTGTCAAATAAGGCTTGGGCTGCACAGCGAAGCTCTCAGAACCCTCTACCAAAGCAGCCGCCTTAAAAGCAGCGAATCGATGCGGGCGCACTCAAAATTCCTTAGCGCGATGGTTTACCGCGAATCCGGTGATGCGGAAAAACTCTACACCGCGATCGCCGCAATCGCAAGAGAGCACGAAAACAACCCAATCAATCAGTACATTATGTCAAACATGCTTATCTATAGCAGCGAAAAAATAGACCAAGGTGATATTGACGGCGCGTTAGAAGATATAAAAAACTACAGCGCGCTCTATCCAAGTTTTTCAAGAGAGTGGGGAAATCTTCATCTGCGAATTCTTGACTCTCAGGCAAAACTTGGAAATATAGACGGCGCGCGTATTACATCAAACGAAATCGCTGCGCTCTACCGCCAAAACAACGAGATACTCGCCCGGTCAAGAACACTTTTGGGTAAAGCGCATCTTAACGCCGGGCAAACTAAAGCGGCGTCTGATATCTTTAACCAGTGCATACATACCCACACCGCAACAGACAATGTTTGGGAGGCGTGGTTTAGTCTCGCGGAAATCTATGAATACGATTTCAATTATAAAAATGCGCTGTCTATCTATCAAAAAATTTACAAAGAGTCGCCTCCAACCTCAGAAATTCACTGGATGGCGGCGCTAAAGTGTGCGGAGCACAGCGCAGACAGAGCCGCAAGGAATACTATTTTAAATGAGATAGTAAACGGCAGACACCCTTTCCCGCTGCCAAGGCTCATTGCAAATTACTATCTTGATAAAATAAACGAAAACGAATTCAGGGATAATTACCTTTTTCTAAATCCGCAAGACCCGTGGCACCGCTACTACACAGCGAGAAAGCAGCTGCACAACGGCCAAAGAGCTTTATCGATACAGACTCTTAGCAGAGTACGAAGAGAGATACCGCAAAACTCATGGCGCTCATTTCAGATATTAAAGATCATGCGCAGCCCTGACGGATGGCAGTAACTATACCAATTCACCGATAAATTTTGCACTGTGCCGCTAAGCAGCCTCACGGCCCTGCGCGCAGTGCAGTGTAAAATTTATCGGTGACACACTATATCGCAATATGTTAACCCCTAACTTTTCCATATTTTACGTAATAGGTATAATTTTCATTTTTTGTAATAATGCCTTTGTGTTCTTTGTTATTTCAGCATCGTGCCATTGATCATTTATTTGGAATAACTATTGCACAAACAAACCTCTGTGTGGTTAAGTCTGTTTTAGTCCGCACAGAGGTTTTTTATTTATGCGTTTATTCTAAAAATTCAGCACAATAAGGGATATAAAAGATGGATTCCATAGATAACGTCCAAAATCCGGGCGGTAGTTTGGATGGGCTTACGCTTTTAAGATTTACATACTCCTTTTATCGCGGCGGCGGGATTGAACAATATCTTTTAGATCTCAACAGCGCTCTTTTGGCTGCTCACAACATGACTATTATTCATATTCATTATAAAAAAGGACTTAAATACCCCAAACAGCGGGTTGCGGAGATCGGAAAAGGGAGAGTCGTATATGTGGCTCTGCCTCCCGCAATTCCTAAATTCCAAGAGTGGAACGGAACTGCCCGCAAAGAGAGCTTTTTTACAAGCACTATAAAAAGATTGTTCCGCGAAAGAGTGCTGTATAATCCTTTATTTGGAAGATTCTTTTTAACATATAGAAATGCTCTGTCCGCAAAGCCGCTTGGTATGAGCGCTAAGGAAGCGGATGAGCTTTTTAACAAATTGCACAGAAATTTTAATATTGACCTCATTATGTTTCACTGTCTCGGCGGATTTGATACCGCAAAAATCATCGAGCTCGCGGCGCAGCGCGGTATCCCCTATGCTTACATGAATCATTACGCAAACGATAAGTTAAGGCATGTATGTATCCGCGAGCAGATACGCGGCGCAGGCGGCGTGGCTGGAGTCTCTTCGTGCGCAGTTCCAAAGTATATTAAAAAGAGATTTGTCAATTTACATGACGGCATAGATATTAATTTTTTCCACAGAAACCGCACATCTAACTTTTCTCAGGTATCTTTTAGAAATACAGTGCTTCTGCCGGCAAGAATCTGCGCCGGTAAAGGACACATGGATCTTTTAAAAGCTGCGCTTATGCTTAAAAAAGAGGGCTTGGAGATAAACTTGGTTTTCGCGGGAAGGAATGATTCCGAAGAGATATACTCTTATATCCGCAATCTCACTCTGAAACACGGTCTCACAGAGCAGGTTTTTTTCGCGGGCCACTGCAGCAGCGAAAAACTCCGCGATCTTTACGCAATGTGCGCAATAACAGTTCTGCCAAGCCGGTCTGAAGGATTCGCGCGGGTGCTTTTAGAGTCACAGGCAATGAGCACCCCTGTTGTGGCTTACAATGTAGGCGGGGTTTCTCAGACAATTATTGATGGAAAAAGCGGTTATTTATGTAAATTCAAAGATGTTAAAAAGTTAAAATCTTCAATTAAAAAACTCCTGCAAAACGAAGTATTGCGAAAAGAGATGGGAGAAGCGGGAAGGCAGTTTGTAGCGGATAACTTTACTTTGAGACATTTGGCCGACAGGCACAGGCAGTATTATTTAGATGTCTTGGATGGGCATCCGTCTCTGTTATAAATTGAACGGAAAAAATTACATATACGCAAACCACGGCATAAATTGACACTGTGCCGCCAAGCAGCAGGGCCGGCCCTGCGTGCAACTGCGTGCGGCGCAGTGTCAATTTATATCGTTCATCAGTATAAATCACGATAAAAACTTATTAAAGTACTTATCTTCTTTCACAAATTCGATTAACTTTTCCACATTATTTTTATCTGACAATATTGTATAGTAGTTCTCTTTTACAAGATGCGCCTGTTTTATAGCTTCTATAAAACACTCTTTATTTAAAGGATTCTGTCTTACATAGTTTACAAAACCGGTCTCTTCGAGTACCGATTTTATAGTATCATGGAAGTAGTTATTTTGAAGCCAGCTCACGGCATAAGTGGCAACTCCTACCTGAATTCCATGAAGAGAGTTAGACGATGCGATCATATCATAAGCGTGAGAGACAAGGTGCTCGCTGCCGCTTGCGGGTCTGCTTGATCCGCATACCTCCATTGCCACACCGCTCATTACAAGACAGCCGCATATAAGCCGCAAAAACTCCAAATCTTTGATATCTTTTTTTGGGTAATTTACCATAATATCAACAGCGTTGCTTGATATGAGCGCCGCAAAATCGTTGACAGGCTCCTGAGTCATGCGGTGAGCGAGTTTCCAGTCAAAATTCGCGGTATACTTGGAGATAAGATCGCCGATTCCTGAGTAAGTATACGGCTCCGGTGATTTTTTTATTATTTCAGTATCTATCACAACGCCAAAGGGGATCCGCGCTTTTTGAGTCCGCCGTTTTCCATAAACAAGAAGTGACGCGCTTGGTGAAGCGAAACCGTCATTTGAAATTGACGTAGGAACGCTTATCATCGGTTTTTGCAGAACAAAGGCTATGTACTTACAGTAATCAATAACTTTTCCGCCGCCAATGGCAACTATCGCCTGAACAGAGGATGGAAGTGAAAAAGCGCTTTTAAAAAGCGCTTTTATCTCATTTGTATCTACACTGTCTTCATACACTACGTCAATCTCAGAAGAGTCAAAGGAGATTGTAAGCTGTTCGGAAAATTTTTCTTTAAGTCCATACCCGAAAAACAGCGCGATTCGGGTGACACGCTCCTTGCGCAGATATTTACCAATTTTATAAATGGCATTAGGTTTAATACGCAAAAGTGTGGGTATTGATATTTCCATAAGTAATTAATCCATTCTGCTGAGGTCTATTTTGCCTACGTGCAGTTGCGTGCGATGCAGTTTAAAATTTATCGGTAACACAGTATAACCATTGAATATAAAAGATGCCCGCATTCGCTTGATAGTGAAATTTTTTTAGTATAATCATTATGATATTATGCATCATGTGTTGACTTTAATTTATATTCACAAGTTTAAGACCAACTTGAATTATCAGCATTATGGGCAATAGAAATGAGCAAAAGCACTCCTGTTTACGATGAAAGTAAGATAAAGACGCTCAGTTCCCTTGAACATATCCGGCTTCGCAGCGGTATGTACATAGGGCGGCTTGGCGATGGGTCGAATCCTGATGATGGTATTTATATTCTGCTTAAAGAAGTGATAGACAACGCTATTGACGAATTCATCATGGGGTTTGGAAAAAAGGTTGACGTTGGCGTGGAGAACAGCGTCGCGTCTGTGAGGGATTATGGGCGCGGGATTCCGCTTGGCAAGGTGATTGACTGTGTGTCAACAATTAACACCGGCGCGAAATATAATGATGACGTCTTTCAGTTTAGTGTAGGATTGAACGGTGTTGGAACTAAAGCTGTAAACGCGCTTTCAAGCATGTTTCGGGTTGTGTCATACCGCAATGGTGAGTATTTTGAGGCGCGGTTTGAGCGGGGAAAACTCCTCTCCAAAAAAAGCGGTAAAGCCGCAAATGAGCCGGATGGAACGCTTGTTCAGTTTTTGCCGGATGAGGAAATTTTTGGCGATTTTACTTTCAATTTTGAATATATAGAAAAACGGCTCTGGAATTATGCTTATCTAAACTCTGGCCTCAAAATATTTTTTGACAAACAGAAGATCGAATCAAAAAACGGACTTTTGGATCTTTTACAGAACGAAGTAGGTGAGTCCACTGTTTACAATGTTGGATATCATCGCGGAAAGCAGATTGAGTTCGCTTTCACGCATACACAGGCGTACGGAGAAACATACTTTTCTTTTGTAAATGGCCAGTTTACCTCT
>WRCH01000099.1 GCA_009784115.1 Chitinispirillia bacterium | reverse complement strand
TGAATCGTTTAGACAGCTTGAACCGGTTGGACAGTTTAAGTCATTTGAGTCGTTTAGACAGTCTCAGCAGATTGGACAGTTTGAATCGTTTAGACAGCTTGAACCGGTTGGACAGTTTAAGTCATTTGAGTCGTTTAGACAGTCTCAGCAGATTGGACAGTTTGAATCGTTTAGACAGCTTGAACCGGTTGGACAGCCTAAGCCGTTTGACAGACCCTTGCGTTTTGGATACGCTTATGCCTTGGGTGTACGCGGATCCGTCGGGCGGGCTGCATCGCAAAGCGGTTAATGTGAAACTTACGGCAAATAAGCCGAGTACGGTTGAGTTTCGTTTTGAGAGAGACGGAAAGTGGAAAAAGTATGATGGAACTCCGATAAACATTATGGAAAACGCTGTGCTTTACTATAAAGCAACTGACGCCTGCGGAAAAGAGATGAAACCCAGAAGTAAACGGTACGAGTTCAATTTTACCGACAAGTCTGAGATATGTCCCGCGGGTATGGAATATATAGAGACAGAGAGCGGCGGGTTTTGTATTGACAAACATCTGTGGCCTAACCGCAGAGGCGTTACTCCCGCCGCGTTCGTATCGTTTTTTCAAGCGATGGATTCCTGTTTCTCTGTTGACAAACGGCTCTGTACCTCCAATGAGTGGAGCGGCGCTTGCGCGGGGCCGCAAAATTGGAGTTATATTTATGGTGATAACTATGAGCCTAATACCTGTGTGACTCATGACACTACCGCAAGGCAGACCGGAAGCAGATCCGAGTGCCGCGGATATTTTGAGGTGTTTGACATGTCGGGCAATTTGGCGGAGTGGACGTCTACAGTTCCCGCGCGCGACCGCACGCTTAGAAATGTTATGGGCGGGTTTTGGGCAAGCGGTTCGCAGAGCCGCTGCACAGATGTGCGCTACAGCTATTTTCCTCAAAACAGACATAATCCGGTAGGCTTCCGCTGCTGTAAAGACGCGGCGCAGCCTGACGGCTCCTCTTCAAGACCTAATAGGAGCCGGCGTTAACGTGCGTATTATAAAGCTATCTCTTATCGTTTTTTTGGCGGCGCTGTCTCTGTTTGCGCAGGGGCTGCGCTATGAACCGCCCAAGATTCCGGGTTTTGAATCTCCTTTTGAATCAAATTTTTCGAGTCCGCTCTCGGAGAGCAATCCGCGTATTCTTAAAGTTGAAAGTAAACTGTTTACAGATACCACTCTTATTGATTTTGAAAAACGGCAGCTGACTTTTGTGCGTCAGGACGAAATGGGTAATACCGTGTGGACTTATCATTACGGAGAACTCAGCGATTTTATTGCGGACGGCAGAAGCTACTCATTTTATAACAGCTGGTATAATAAACTCACCGATGAATCGCGGAGAAATCTCGGGGTGGCCAGAACCCCAAGGCTTCAGTGGGAGCTTGCCGTGCACTATCCGCCCTGGGCTCAGAGACTTTTGGGTAATGAACCGCCCCGGCTTAAAATAAGCGGACGCCTTGAGGTTACGCTTGCTACGGAGTACAACCGGCATATCAGAGGGACGGATACAACCTCAAATTTCAGTCCGTTTGACGTTGAGACAAATTACGAGTTTTCTATTACGGGCAGTGTGGGCAGACTTATACACGTAAGTATCAGCCACAGTAAAAGCGACGGGTTTAACATGAGCGATGATCCGCTCAAAAATTTTAAGGTTGAGTATAAAGAGTCTTACCCGGGGGAGCTTGAAGATGAGATCATTCAGGAGATAGTTGCGGGGTACACCGGTTTTGACATGCCGGGATCAAGCCTCAGCGGATATTCTGATAAGGCGGACGGCCTGTTTGGTATTAAGGTGAGGGCGAAAGTCGGCCCCTTGATGTTAACGACCATCGCGAGCCACGCTCAGGGCGAAGCCTTTACAAGAGAGCTTGGCGGCAGGGATGACCCTTACAGCCGTGACGCGCTTAGAGAGAGAGATTTTATACCAAACCGCTACTTCTTTTTGGATAACGTTTACAAAGAGTACTATAACAGAGTTCACAACATAACCGCTCCCGAGCGTGGGGCGCCAAGGCCGCCGAGAGTCACAAATCTTCAGGTGTTTATCTCAACAATTCCTGCAAGTGAGCAAAACGCGGCTGTCAAGGCTTTTAACACCCCTGGCGACGGCTACTTCAGGCAGCTTACTGAAAATCAGGATTTTACATTTGACCCCGACGGCGGATGGGTGCGTATAACTTCTTTTGTGCGCGATCAGGACATTCTCGCTATAGCCATGACCACGACAGATCCTGATTTAGATAAGGGCAGGCTTGTTCCGGCTACCGCTCCGCACCAAAGCGATCAGCATCTTTGGGTGCTCAAACGGCAGGGTATGAATGATATGGCGGATACGGCGCGGACAGATTCGTTATTCGGCCTTATGTGGCGTAACGTCTATGAGTATCAGGGAGATGAAGACGCAAAACTTGAACTGTTCTTTTTTGACCCCGCTGTGGGCGATACAATAAAGCATACCGCGAATCAGCGGCTTATCTCAAATGTCATGGGGCTCACAGACGAACAGGGGCGCGCGAGACTTGAGATAGTCAGCATATTTAACGCCGAAAACGAAGAGCTTATATTGCCGCCGTGGGGGCCGGGTATAAATCAGAACGAACCGTTTGCTAACCCTAATCTTGGCAATTTGGCTGATTCAGCAATATATTTATACGGGCCAAATCACACGGACGTGAGACACTATGTGTCCAAATTCAATATAATGACAAGCGGTACAACACGCAGAACAACTTACGAAAATTTAGGATGGAATATTCTGCCGGGAACCGTAATTGTCAAAACCAAGTCGGGCACGCCGCTCGTAGAAGACGTTGACTACTATCTTGATTACCAAATGGGAATATTGGAACTTATCTCGACAAGAGCGCGCGCCGCGGAGTCGATTCTTATTACCTACCAGCGGGAATCGGATTTCGTTCTTGACAGAAAAGTATTCGCCGGTGTGCGCGGCGAGGTAAAACTGCCGTTTATAAGCGATAACTCGTTTGCCGCGGTCGGTCTCCTTTATCAAAGCGCGTCCACATCAGCCGGAGACATACCGCAGCTTGGCAACGAACCCTACAGCAAGATGCACCTTGGGTTTAACACCTCTCTTGATTTTGAACCTGACTGGATGACAAGCGCGGTCAACTATCTCCCCCTTATTAAAACGGAGGAAGAGTCCTCGGCAAAGATTGATTTTGAAATCGTTCAAAGCCGCATGAAGTCAAACACTTCAAAAGGCGCTAACGCGTATCTTGATGACTTTGAGCATACTAAAGACGGTTACTCCCTGAGCCTGCGCCACCAAAGCTGGCACCCTTCGCACTTTCCCTTTGCGTATGAGGGCGGCATAAGCGCTGTCAGCGACAGTATGTTGAAAAGACCGCCCGCGTGGGATTTTTACTGGTTTACACCTGTCGTATATGATGACGCTCACAGAGTAAACCGGTTTTCTGTTTGGCAAAGAGATAATAACTCCCGCACCAGCGGCTCGGATAATTACATGGAAGTTCTGCGTCTCCACGCAACTCCCGCTCCAAGAGAGCTTCCATTAAATGTCAGAGAACGTTTTGACAGTTCGTACGCTTCCA
Source organism: Chitinispirillia bacterium (assembly GCA_009784115.1). GTDB lineage: Bacteria > Fibrobacterota > Chitinivibrionia > Chitinivibrionales > Chitinispirillaceae > WRCH01. The sequence continues at coordinate 6,201 of WRCH01000099.1, read as the reverse complement.
TAACAACTTCTTTTGGAAGAACCGGGCTTAACATGGAGAACCACCGCTATCTTGAGATACTTGTGAAGCCTGAGGGGCCGGGGTTCGGCACCCACAACAAGGGCACGCTCACAATTCAAATGGGTAATTTCAGGCATGATCAGGTACGCGCCGGCGGCCCGCCGAACGGCAGGCTTTCGGTAGAAGACCCTACCTATCAAAACAAACCCGATCAGTTGTCAAGATGGGATGTGGGGCTTGGCGACAGTCTCGCGGTTGAGGATAAGTTTTATGTGATACCAAACTCCGGCGCGACCGCGTGGGATACGATCTCAAGATGGAGCAATCCCGAGATGATGATATTTCCTAGAACCCCTGAAAATCCAAGCGGAGACCTCCACCGCAGATATGACAGGGATCATCTCAGTCATTTCCGTTTTGTTAATGGAACGCGCGGCAATAATATTTTTGATACCGAAAATATAGACAATGACGGTATTCCGCGTGTAACCGGGCAGGAGAGATACTACTCTTACGAAATTGATCTTAATGACGAGACCAACGCTTACATTGACCATAACGCCCGTATTGTGAGAGGCAGCGGCTGGAGGTTGTACCGTATTCCGATAAAAGAGATCATGCCCGATGACCGCCATGTAATAAAAGATTCTACGGTAAACACTCCCGATTGGGCAAGGATTCGCGGTATGCGTATCGTGTGGCATGATTTTAACATAGGGGTCACCTCGTTTGAGCATAAACTTCTTATCGGCGGAATAGAGCTTGTGGGTAACTACTGGGAACCGGTGAGCGAAAATTCAAAAATTATTCCTCTGAGTATCAGTAACTACGAGGACTCCGCTTATTACGCAAGCGTTCATAACCGCTTTGTAAAAACAAAACACGGCGAAGAGACGCCTCAGGAGAGTTCGCTGAGGTTGGTATTTTCCGATGTGGAGCCCGGCGATACCGCTCTTGTGCGCAAGAATATGAGCTATTATCCGCAGAATATCTCAGGTTACGAAACTCTCTCTATTCAAGTTCACGGCGATAAGGATTATGACGATAATGTAAAATTCGTATTTCGTTTCGGAAGCGACGACTCTACGTTTTATGAGTACCGCCACGGCCCCATAAGAAGAGGGTGGAATAACCATATAACCGTGCGGCTTCAGGATTTCAGCGATCTGAAACACGCGGCGGACAGGGACAATCAAGCGATTGACGCACAGAGCGGCGACGGGCGTCTTCGAATATGCGCGCCTTTGAACAGGCGTCCGAATTTTAACACCGTTACATTTATGGCGCTTGGTATAATGTACGGTTCAGGCGCCGGCGGCAATATAGAGGGTGAGATTTGGGTAAATGAGCTCATGGTAACCGACGCGAGGAATCTTACCGGCGTCGCCGCGCGCGTAAACGTCTCTACTCAATGGGCGGATTTTCTCTCCCTTGGCGCGGGTATGAACTACGCGGACGGTTATTTCCGCACTATGTCCGAAACGTTCGGCATTGATGACAGAAGCGAAATGAGCGCAAATTTCAATACGCGCATGAGAATGGACAAGTTCATGCCCGACTCATGGGGCGTTTCGCTCCCCATGGGCGGTTCTGTCTCAGGTTCGCTGTCGCGGCCTACCGTAAGGCCCCAAAGCGACGTTTTGCTTCTTAACGATAACGGAAGACCGGACGGCTTTACAGATATGGCTAACGGGCTATTTGACAGGATGTTTGACAGAGTGGAGGAAGGGAGATTCGACACCCCGGCGCAGCAGTTTGAAACGTTCAGTACGACTCAAACGCTTTACACCTCTTTTGACAAATCGACAACTTCCGATAATCCGCTTGTCGCGTTTACTTTTGACAGAACAAACATTGACGCGAGCTATAACAAAACGTCAAGTTTCACAGGCCGCGGCCCGCACGAGCATCCCGACAGCCTCGATTACTACAGAACAGATACTACCGTCACATACACCGGAAATCTGCGTTATGATCTCAGCCCGCGGCGCCCGCCTCAGTGGACAAGCGCTGCTCCTTTCAGTGACATGGGCTGGGTTCCGAATCTTTACAGAGATTATACCTTTAATATTCTTCCGTCAACTATAAAATTTGATTTGGCGGAGGTTCAGCACCGTACCGAAAAACGCAATGACGCCAAGCTCAATGTGCATAACTTTACAACCTATAGATTCGATCTGCGCCACGGCATGCGCGTAGAGTATTCTCCCATCGATCCGCTGCTTACTTTTGGGTATGGTCTGCGCCTCGACAGAGATCTCAGCGATCATAAGCTGAAAAATGACTGGGATTATATCATGGACAGCACTATGACAACCATTTTCGGGCTCCATGACAGGGATGATCACAAGTGGGATGAGTATTGGGTAGTACGCGGCGAAAGGGGCCGCACGCAGAGCGCAAGCATGTTAGTTACACCTCAGTTTGTCAACTGGCTGACTCACAGTATAGACTATAACGCCGACTACACAGGCAATATCGTGCGGATGGATAATGACAGTACTCAGTACATTAACGCCTCTGTGCGGACCGGTTTGAGATTCAATAACTCGTTTTTGGTAAATGACTTTTTTAAAGAGATGTCTTCGTCGTCTGTAGGCGGAGATTTTTTTGGTATGATGCACGGGGGTACAAGCAAAATCGGACTGCGCCCCATAGCCATGACTTATGACGTCTCTACCGAATTGAGAAACAACTACCTCAGCTCCACTTTTCTCAGCGATACCGCCGGTATGAGTAATTTCGAGTTTTTTAAGTATCAGCTTGGCATGCGCCGTAATTTTGATGATTACTTTTGGGGAAGGCAGAGCAGTTCAAGTCTTGGGTATCTGCTTTACAGAGAGAACGAGGGGGTTGAGCACGAGCTTTACCGCAGCGACCAGTCTTCAGGTTCATGGAGCGTGCGTTTCTCCTCCGCCTTTCACATACCGGAACCTGTCAGGATAAATTTCACCAACGTATCGGTTGGATGGGGGAGGGAGTTTTGGGCTCAGCCTGATACAACATACATTGATACAACAATTGTGTTTCCTGAAGTTCGGGTCAGCGCGAATACCGAGCTGCTTATGAAAATCGGGCTGATAGAAAAGCATATGTCGCGTTTGAGTCTCAATTCATCATTTGGTTATAAGAAGAGCAGAAAAGAGCTGCGTGATCAAACCGATACCACAACCAACATCGATTATCAGCCGCTTATCGGTCTTGAGGGACGTTTTAAAAGATGGCCGACGCTCAGCGCCAATTACCGTTATGGAATCGCCGCCGTGGCTATTGTAAGGTTCGACAAGGACAGCAGTATTGTGACATCGAGAGAAAATACCAACAGGCAAAGCCATACGATGACGCTTGCTTACGAAATTTCCAATACAAGCGGCCTGCAGGAAATTAAATTATTAGGTTGGGTGATTCCGGTTCAGGGCCGGACAAATATCGGGCTTACCGTCAATCATGAGAAAAGCGTTCGGACTACGTGGAAGATTCATGACGAAGAGGATAACGTTGAAACAACTACAGAGCTTAACTATTCACCCTTTATTGATTACAGATTTACCGATAACATAAGAGGGCATTTTAGATATTTAGGCACTCATAGAAACGCGGTCGGCGCCAAATCAATGCAGCAGCGCCTTGCCTTAACCGTAGAGGTGGTATTCTAAACAATGAACAAAAAGATACTCTTTAACGCAACGCCTACAGAGAAGCGCGCCGCGCTTCTTGAAAATGAGAAGGTTGCGGAACTTGTGGTAGAGCGGCCGGATCATTTCCGGCTGGTGGGAAATATTTATAGAGGCAAAGTAATGTCTGTGCTCCCCGGAATACAGGCGGCGTTTGTAGACATAGGGTTAGAAAAGTGCGCGTTTTTACACGCCGCTGATGTTGACCCGACTTTGCTTCTTGAAAAAGATGACGAGCTGATGGAGCGCTTCTCGCGTCAGGATATGGGAAAGCGGGGAAAGGTTCCAAAAATCCCAATCGAAAAAGTGGTTGAGGAGGGGCAGCAGATTTTAGTTCAGGTAGTCAAGGAGCCGATAGGAACAAAGGGCGCAAAGATCACAACCCAAATAAGTCTTGCCGGCCGCTTTTTGGTGCTTGTACCCGATACCGATTTCATAGGAGTATCAAAAAAGACCCACGACAGCGGACGGCGCTCGCGTCTTAAAAAAATCATCTCCCAAATAAAGCCGCGCGGCGTGGGTTTTATTGTACGCACTATAGGGCTCAAGGTCTCTGAAACAGAGTTTATAAACGAGATTCATATGCTCCTTGACGCGTGGCGCAAACTTCAGGACGAAGCGCTGAGCGGCTCCGGCATTAAACTTGTCCACAATGAGCTTGGAATAACCACACGTGTTATACGCGATCTTTTTTCTGAGGACGTCACCGAGGTTTATGTCGATCAGGATGATGACTATAAGGATGTATTGAGCTATGTGGAGGCGCTTTCGCCCGCTCTCGCGAAACGGGTGATCCATTACAAAGAGAAAATCCCGCTGTTTGACAAATTCAACGTAGAGAAAGATTTAGACCGCTTGCTCAAGCGCAAAATTTGGCTTAAAAGCGGCGGTTATATTCTTATTGACCGTACAGAGGCTCTCGTCGCCATAGATATTAACACCGGAAGAAACATCGGTAAAACAAATCTTGAAGATACGATCTTTAAAACGAACATGGACGCCGCGGCGGAGATCTGCCGCCAGTTAAGACTGCGCGACATCGGCGGGCTCATAGTAGTTGACTTTATAGATATGCAGAGCGCCGACAACCGCCGCAAAATCGAAGGCTTCATGCGCAAGGCGCTTGAAGCGGATCCGTCGGCGACCGCCTGTACCGGCCTGTCAAAATTCAGTTTGATGGAGATCACAAGAAAAAGAGTAAGGCCCGAACTTCAGGAATTCTTTACCGACGTATGCCACTCATGCGGCGGGCTTGGCTGGATATTCTCGCCTGAAACCGTAGCGTCCCGCATAGACCGCGATATGCGCCGCGTACAGAAAAAGCCCGGCGTCGTTACCGTTCTTGTTCATCCGGCAGTAGCGGCGTATCTGCACCAAGACGGCGACACGATGAAAACCGTATTGGAAAAGGCGCACCGCTGCACTCTCAACGTAGTAGAAAACGACGAGTACGATCAGGATGAGTTCAGCTTCAAGGAGATTCCGGGGGGGATTGTGCGGGAGGAAGAGGGGTCGTATCAATCAGAGTAGGGCAACGCCCTGCGGGTATGTAATCGCAATCGGGGTGATTACAATAACCCGCGCACATTTTTTTGATGCGTTTTTAATATAGATATTGATTTCAGCCTCGCAATAAATTATATTGTAAGACATTTTTATTTAAGGGAGAAGTCTCATGTATTCTATTATCGAACAGGGCGGAGCTCAATTTAAGGTCGCCCCGGGAATGAAAATCCGTGTTCCTCTGATAAGCGCGGAAAAAGGAACCGATCTTACAATTGAGAAAGTGCTGCTCACAGCAGACGGCGATAACATTAAAGTCGGCGCTCCGCTTGTAGACGGTGTAACTGTAAGCGCAAAAATTTTAGACCATATCGCGGCGAAAAAGATCCTTGTCATTAAAAAGAAACGCCGCAAGGATTACAAACGCAAGAACGGGCATCGTCAGCGGTATACGAAGTTGGAAATTGTTTCGATTAACGGGTAAATAACAAAGGACATAAAGGATGGGAAAGACAAAAATTGTTGTCCTTGATGTCTTTGGTGTCCTTGGGTGGTATGTAAGTAATGTAAGGGCGAATAATTATTTGCCCCAATTGTGAAAGGATAAAAAGATGGCACATAAAAAAGGTGTGGGCAGCAGCCGCAACGGAAGAGACAGTAATCCAAAGATGCTTGGCGTCAAGTGCTTCGGCGGTCAGAAAGTACCTGCCGGAAGTATTATCGTACGTCAAAAGGGCACAGTAGTTCATCCCGGCCAGAATGTAGGCAAGGGGTCTGATGATACGCTGTTCGCAAAGATTGAAGGTACGGTTCAGTTTATACGCACCACAGGGGACAGGAAGAAAGTTAATATTATTCCCGTTGCTGTAGAAGCGTAAATAAAATCATTGCAGATTCAGAGACAAGGCATGCCTTGTCTGTACTAAAAAATTAGGTAAAAAATATGGGGCCGCCTTTTTTAGAGACAGCCCCGTTTTAATTTAAGAAAGAGTGAAGTGTCTATAGTAAAGTGTGGAGTATTTTT
>WRCH01000098.1 GCA_009784115.1 Chitinispirillia bacterium | reverse complement strand
GCTACAATCCCGTGTTTATATCGGTCAGTGAATATACATTATGGCTGACAATGGTATTGTTTTTTTCTTCGCCGCTATAACAGCGCGGCCCCGCAGCATTTCTTGTACTTTCTACCGCTTCCGCATGAGCAGGAATCATTACGTCCAATCTTTTCAGGTTCGGCCGGCAGCTGATAATCATTTGGAACCGCATACAAAACATATTCCCAGTTTTGATCTAAATGATAATGACGCATATAATACTTGTAATTGGGATTTATTTCATGAATCAGTTTTGGAATTTCCCATAAATCGGAAACCATGTGATAGAGGCATATTGCCAATTTGGGAGAGTCCTCTTTTATATGTCTAATAACGCCGCTGATAGCTTCAAGTTCAAAACACTCCACATCCATTTTGATGAAAGTCACCTGCTCATTTATATCTTCGTCAAGTGAAACTACTTCAAAAATATTGTCGTCATTTTCAATTTTACTATTTGTTGCAGCAAAAGAACCTGAACCGCCGCTGCCGCTAAGTTCCATTTTTGCAGAATTTCTCCCAACTCCCGCCTGACGTATGATTAAATTTTCGTAATTTGCAAGATTATCATGACATTTTTTAACATTTTGTGCTAATGGTTCATAGACATAAATACGTTTATAACTCTTACAGCGTTTTATGAACTCTTCAGCGGTATCGCCAATATATCCTCCGCAATCAACGAATACTTCATCTTTTCCAAATTTAAAAATATCTTCGGCAAAATACTGCGAGTATCTTGCGGATAAAGCGTGAGCGGCGCGTAAATAATCCGGAGCGGGAAATATGCGAAACCTCATCTGATTCGTAAACACTTCGCGGGATATATTATCGGCCAACCGCGAATAGACGTATTTATACTCATTAAGATGCTGTTTTAAATCCCGCAATACAAATATATAAGAACCGCTGCCTTTGGAAAATGATCCATCGTCATTCATCACGCGGGAATATCCACCCATAGGATTAGACGCAAGCGCACCGATATCATTTGATGTGGCGTGCGAGACAATTTCTAAAATCATATCTGGAGTATATTGCTCTACAAAATGACAAATTGATTCAAAGCTATTGAGATGTGTCAGAAATATCTGCATACTCATTTTTACAGGCAGCGCGGAGGGATGTTTTTCTTCCATTTTTACTGATGATACAGGAGATTTCGATATATCAATTTCTACCGGTGATATAGAGGAATGGTTATCCAGTACATCAGATGACGCTGACTGTTCCCCTGTGTTAAACAGCATATATGCGAGTTTTTTCGCGTTGCGATTCCAGTCGAAATATTTTGCGCCATAATCGAGCGCCTTTGGAATATGTTTTTCAAACGCGCGGCTGTATGAATTGGAACATACTTTTACAAACGCAGATGATAAAGCGTCTATGTCGCCGAGCTTATATTGTATGCCCAATTCTCCAAAGTTAGTAATGTCGTCAGCCGCGTCAATATCAGATGTAATCATTTTGCAGCCGTGAAAAAGCGCTTCCGCGTATACGTTTGGGGTTCCGCCTTCCAACTGTGACGTGAGAATGAAAACTTTTGCCCTCTTATATTCTGTATACAACTCATTTTTATCTGAAATCGGCCCTGTGAAAATTACTCGATTTTTCAAATCTGGCCTTTGAGTAAAGTAATCATCAATAAAAGGTTGGAAATCCGGCTCAATTGCGCCAATAAGCCGTACACTCCACCCGGAAAGCGACCTTGAAGCATTGGCAAACGCAACCAACAGTTCCGCGTTATTTTTTTGCGCGGTACCAATTCTGCCGACTGTGAGTATGATATTTTCCTTTTGCTCCGAATCCGCGACAACCTTAATACCTGTTGGATTAAAAAAACCATTCGGGAACCATCGGCATGAAAAATGAACCTCCCGATTTCTATTGAGCGCATCACGCAGAGAACGGCATGATGTAGCGATAAGATCGCATTGTTCCGCAAATCTCTTGCATCGCTCGTCATCCCAGTTGATCCGCCCCATCCAGTGCCTGTTCATATCAAGTCCGCAAAACACTTTGCCGTCAGGCCGCAGCTTACGGTATGCGTCAAGATAATCTATGGTTTGTTCATACATACCGTGAAGAATCAAAACGTCTAAATCGGAATAATGTTCGTTCAAATGCTTATAATAAACATCCATCCCCCCTGCGGAGCCGTCATATAAAACCTCCATTTCCGGCAGCACAGATAAATACGGGTAATCTGAGGGCTTTGTTCCGAAATACATAACAGGATGCGCGCCGATCTCTTTTGCGAGAGTATATCCAACTAACCCTTTGTCCTTCATCAACTCTACATTTGACCATCTTCTATATCCTTGTACAGCAGGGGTGTATATGGCACAGCTCTTGCTGGGGGGGGCAATGGATGGATTAAGATCAATTATCCGCTCTAAAATTTTATCCTGTATGTCGCACAGTTTCACTCGTATTTCAGGATCAATCTCGTGTATATTGGCAGTCGCCGATTGCGCCGCAATGCCGCACATATCATAAAGCTCTGCCGCGGTTTCCATTGGAAGCTTATCGACTTGCTCTATTAGCGGTTCTGTTTCCGACAAAAATTCAGATAGAATTTGAGATTGTGATTCTGACATCAATACATCCTCTTCTAATCAATGTTATACCAATTTCTGATTATAATAGTGCACTGTACCGCTAAGCAACTTCGCGGCCCTACGTGCAGTTGCGTGCGGCGCGGTGTACTACTTAATCAGAACACAGTATATCTGTAAAATCGCCAAACATATAAAACCTAAATCCCCTCATAAATTAGCGTATACGCAGTTCATTTAGACTTTTTATAATATACTTGTCGGTATTAACTATTTCAAGTATCTGTTTTTGTTAAAGATTTAGTGAAGCGAAGCCCTTCATTATTTTGGGGACGGAGTTGCTTTAATTGCGCTAATTTATCGAAAATCAGCAAAGAAAAAAAACAGTTCCGTTCCCAAACATACTGAAATCATGGAGCCGTACAACATAAAGTTGTTTGTGATATGATGCCGCATAATTGTATTTGTGATAATAGCTTGCGCTATGTTTATCATTACGAGGCAGGTGGTGGATTATTAAAATTTTAATAAATTTTGGTCTTCGCTTTTTCTGTGGGCAATCCGTTCACCAATGCGTTTCCGTTCACCCCCCGATCCGCATTCACCACGGGCCAATGCCCGGGGCTGTACAGAGCGCTAACGCGCATCGCTCCTCCAGGGCTCATAATGCAGGAAACTGGATGTATATGTATGTTAAATTATTGGGAAAAATAATCAACTGGTTGGTTGGGCGCGGAAATCTTCATGAATAATGCCAACCACAACAATTATAACAACGGAATAATTGTTGCTGTTTTTATACTTATTAATTTTTAAAGATCAAATTTCCATCTTTCATGCTAAATTGGCTGCGCCTCAATAAACATGGTGCCTTACGGTTCGATAAACATGGTTAGCAGTAAGAGATATGTTGAAACTAGTATATCGTATAGTATGCCTTAACACTGTTTAAGATATACTACAGCTTATATTAAACGAAAAACAATGTGAGGCATAAGCTCATGTTCCAATTGTTAATCAGGATCAATAATTAAGAACAAATACAGGAGGAATTATGGAAAAAGCAGGTGCGCCGCTGGCGCTGATAAAGATTTTCGCGGTTGTTGGCGTTGTCTCTTTATTAGTTGTTCTCTTTGCGTTTGCCGCTCTTTTTTATGTTCGTTCAAGCCGTACCTCAATAGCGTCTAAAACCATTATTGAGATGGATTTACGTGATGGGGTAGGCCAGTATTCTCCGCCGGACGCGTCTTTGTCGTTTTTACTTAAGAAGCAGCCTGATGTAGTCGCCATAGCGCGGGCAATTGACGCTGCCGGCCGCGATAAGCGCGTTGTTGGGCTTATTGGACGAGTAGGCGGAGAGCAGATCGCGTTTGCGGATGTGCAGGAGATCAGAGACGCTGTCTTGAGATTTCGCGGAGCGGGGAAGCCTGCGGTTGCTTTTGCGGAGAGTTTCAGCGAATCCGGGCCGGGGAACAGCGGTTATTATCTGTCAAGCGCGTTTGATTCCATCTTTATTCAGCCATCAGGCACACTTGGACTCACAGGGCTTATCTCTGAAGCAAAGTTTTATAAATCCGCGCTTGATAAACTTGGCGTAAAAGCTCGTCTTGGCGCGCGCAAGGAGTATAAAACGTATCGCAACATTTTTATTGACACCGCGTTTACCCCGCAGCACAGAGAGTCAAGTTTGTCAATAATTGAATCTGTGAGCAAAGTAATGATCGCGGATATTGCAAAAGATAGGGGTATTGATGAGAAAAAATTTGAAGAGTTAGTGCAGACAGGGCCTTACACCGCTTCGCAGGCGCTTGAGGCAGGGCTTGTTGACGGGCTTCTTTACAGAGATCAGGTTTTTGAGCGGATGCGGGAGAAGGCGGGAAAGGGGAGCGGTTTTTTGTATCTTGACCGTTATATGCAGTTGTCAAGAAAAAAAGATGGCGGCAGTGGCAGTAAAAAGAGTATTGCGCTTATTTATGGAGAAGGCTCTATTGCCAGCGGAAAAAGCAGCGTAAATCCACTTACCTCAAGTATTACAATGGGTTCTTCGAGCGTAGCTTCCGCGATACGTTCTGCGGTAAGGGATAAAAATGTGGGAGCGATAATTTTTCGCGTAAACAGTCCCGGCGGCTCTTACGGCGCGTCTGATGAGATATGGCGGGAAGTTGTTCTGGCGCGCGAATCGGGAAAACCTGTAATTGTTTCTATGGGCGCGGTGGCCGGTTCGGGGGGATATTTTATCTCTCTTCCCGCAAATAAGATAATCGCGCAGCCCTCAACAATCACAGGATCTGTGGGTGTAGTGAGCGGTAAATTTTATACCGCGCCATTTTTTAATATGCTGGGTATAACATTCGATAACGTATCCACAAGTCCCAACGCGGACACCTGGTCTATGCTGCACGACTACAGCGAAAAGCAGTGGGATTTGATGCAGGCGTGGCTTGACACCGCGTATAATGAGTTTGTAGGCAGGGCCGCGGAAGCGAGAAAAATTGACAAAGATAAAATGTTTTCCATAGCCGGCGGAAGAATTTACACCGGCGCTCAGGCGGTTCAAAACGGGCTTGTCGATACGCTTGGCGGCTTTTATGACGCGGTGGCGTCGGCCAAAGAGCTGATGGGTGTTCCTGAGGGAAAAAGTGTACCTGTAAAGATATTCCCCCGCAGAAAATCACACATTGAGCGTTTCTTCGGCTCTAAATCAAACAGCAGTGAAGATGCGGAGATACAAGCGTTTTTGTCATATCCACGGTTAAAAATGAACAGTGAAAGATTAAATACTGTAAACGAAATTTTGTTGATGGATGTTCCAAATGTAAGATGATATCTGGGGATATCTCAAAAGGTTTGTTTTTCTTAAAATTCCCCTCCCTCGGAGGGGAATTTACCCAAATGGAAATCGAACATACTCTTTCCTGAATTTAACAATCGGCGTTCCTTTGGAAAAATGCGACATTATCCGTGCCAGTGTTTTTGATATTGATAGCGATGATGATATGCGTGCAACAATATCATCAACACTGTAATTCCGGGAGCGGAGTTGCGTTAATTTCTCTGATTTGCCTAAAAACAGGCAATGAAAAAAACGCAACTCCGTCCCCGATCCAACATAAAGCCGTTTGTGAGGCAACTCTGTGTAATTGCATTATCTGCAACGCCTTGCGCGCTTCTCATTAATATGGGTTAAATAGATGATTATTAAACGTTAGCCAAAAAACCGCTGTATAGACTCACGCAGCTTCGCGTTTTCCAGTGCTGTTCCCACGCCTATGCGCAAACATCCTTCAAGCAAATGATACGAAGATACATCTCTAACTAAAATACCATCTTTTTGCAGATGCTCGAACAGCTCTTTTTTTGTTTTTGAGGATGAAAGTGACGACGGCGGCGGTAACAATCTCACCAAAATAAAATTAGCCGCGCTTTTGTAAACGTTGGTGAATGGGAGATCTGCCAAAAACTTATACAGGCTGTCCCGCTCCTCAATAATGGTTTTTACCGATGATTTTAACCAGTCTGTATTATTGAGGATAAGCGATGCCGTATTTTCTGTAAAAAAGTTTATGTTATACGGCAGTTTTATTTTGTTAATCTCGGCGATCATCTCAGAGCCGCCCGCCATATACCCAAGCCGCAAACCCGCGCCCGCCATCGCTTTTGAAAATGTACGGACAATTATGAGGTTAGGGTAGCGGGGCAAAAGTTTCACTCCGTCAAATCCGCCGAACTCAACATACGCCTGATCAAGAATACACGCGCCGGTGTGGATATCAAGAATACTCTTAAAATCATTCTCACTGATAGTATTGCCCACAGGGTTATTTGGGGAACACATTATCAATAAGGATTCGGGATTTGCCGTAACCGCTGCTTTTATCGCGTCAATATCATACTCAAGATCTTTAGTGAGATTCACGTATACGGTACGCGAATCCATACCGCCCTCGCAAAGCAGTTTATAGACGGTAAAAGTAGGGGAGCAGATGATAATACTTTTCGCCTTGGACGCAAACGCGAGAAGCAGCACAAGGAGCATCTCATTGGAGCCGTTGCCTACGATCACGCTTTGCGGATCAACCCCAATGTAGCGCGCGATATCGGTTTTAAGATTATCCGGTATAAAATTGGGATACCTGTTCCAAGGCCGTTCAAGGCAAAAATCCGCGGCCTGCTGTTTTACTGACAAGGGCCAGTCGCACGGATTCTCATTTTGATTGAGCTTTATCTCGCACTCTTCGCGTACAAGATGGTAAGGAGCAAGGTTGCGCACGTTTGAATTGATGAGCCTGAGAGCCTGCTTAGTCTCCATAGTGTTCCTTAACATCTTCGGTAATGTCTCTTGTCTCCTTAACAAGCTCGTTGAGCTGTATGGTAAGATGGAATACTAAAATTATAGCTCCAATAAACGCCAATACAAAGAATAATATCCAAAAAAACATCATATGTTAAAACTCTCCGTGCGAATGTATGATACTAATATCAAATATACATGATTTTCAATATATAATAAACTTAAAAATTCAGTAAATTTCTCGGTGATGGCCCAAATCAGCTGATGTGTCATTGCAAGTCCATGAAAATCAATTAAATACGATGTCACGCCAACTCATTTATGACACTACCCAATTTATTGCCGTTGCGGTTTCCCCGCAATACCGGCATCGTTATTGCGTATTTTACTTACAGGTGTTTCGGTGCTTCGCAATTTTTAAATTTGGTTATTGACAGCAAGATGTTTTTTCAGTATATTAGATATAGAGTTTATGGATTTGGGCGAAATCGGGGCCGTGTTTTGATCACGCAACCTTGATTTCGCCAAGTTTATATTGTCGAAAGACCCATAGTCTCGCGAATTTTTGATACAGATACGGTTTGTCTGCTTTCTGTCCCGGCAGGTGAAACTCCTGCGCACGGGGTGAGCAGATTCCTGCCGCCCTCCATTCCGCCGGATTTAGTTCCGTGGTACGGGGAGGGCGACTTTTTTACCATCATATTTTTGAATAAGCCACCGTCTCAATTCGCTTGCGCTTTTCAAATCAACGTGACTTCCATCATCATTGACTATTTTTGATACATCAATTTGAGTTGGCTTTACAGGTTTATCAATAGCTCCATCACGCATGAATATTATACGGCCGTTTTGTTCGGTAGTTTTTACATATCCCGCAGCGGTATAGTCCGGTTGATATAATACTATTTCGTTTTTACTCATCGCAAACCTTTATTCCAACAGTTTATTAATTGGGAATAACTACCGAGAGTTTAAAATGGAAATATTTCTGAGAAAATACCGGAGAAAAACTGTCACGAAGATCTGTAATATAATTTATGGTACACCGCTTGCGTTTCCTCTTTAAAATGGACAAGCACGATAAACACGAAACCGACGCTCCTCTCTGGTACAAAGACGCCGTAATCTACGAAGTGCACGTACGCGCTTTTTGTGACCACGACGGAAACGGCAGCGGGGATTTTAAAGGGCTTACCGAAAGACTTGATTATTTGCAAAGCCTTGGGGTAACCGCCATTTGGGTTCTGCCTTTTTTCCCGTCACCACTAAGGGATGACGGTTATGACATTGCCGACTATTTTAACGTACACCCCGATTACGGCACTCTGCGTGATTTCAAAGATTTGCTGAAAGCCGCGCACGCGAGAAATATTAAGGTGATCGCCGAGCTTGTTTTAAATCACACTTCTGATGATCATGCGTGGTTTCAGAAGGCGCGCCGCGCTCCCAAAGGCTCTGCCGCGAGAGATATGTACATGTGGAGCGATACCGCGGAGCGCTATAAAGACGCACGCATCATATTTAAGGATTTCGAACACTCCAACTGGAGCTGGGATCACGTGGCGCAGGCATACTTTTGGCACCGCTTCTACTCCCACCAGCCCGATCTCAATTTCGACAGCCCCGCCGTTAAACGCGCGCTTTTTAGAGTTATTGACTTTTGGTTATCTATGGGGGTAGACGGACTGCGCCTTGACGCGGTGCCCTATCTCTATGCGAGAGAAGGGACTAACTGCGAGAACCTAAAGGAGACTCACGACTTCTTAAAAGAGCTTCGCGCCCATGTTGACGCCAAGTTTAAAAACCGGATGCTTCTCGCCGAGGCGAACCAGTGGCCCGAGGACGCGGCGGAGTATTTTGGCGAGGGCAATGAGTGCCACATGGCTTTTCACTTCCCGTTGATGCCGCGCATGTTTATGGCTATTCAGATGGAAGACAGTTTCCCGATTGTAGATATTTTACGCTGCACTCCCGCTATTCCCAAAAACTGCCAGTGGGCGCTCTTTTTACGCAATCACGACGAACTCACTCTTGAGATGGTGACTGACGAGGAGAGAGACTACATGTACCGCGTATACGCTAAAGACACGCGGGCAAAGATCAACCTCGGCATAAGACGGCGTTTGGGGCCGCTTCTCTCAAATGACCGCCGTAAAATTGAGCTTATGAATATCCTGCTGTTCTCTTTGCCGGGAACTCCTATTATCTACTATGGCGACGAAATCGGGATGGGTGATAACTACTATCTCGGCGACCGCAACGGAGTGCGCACCCCCATGCAGTGGGGGCCTGATAGAAACGCCGGGTTCTCTCACGCAAATCCTCATAAACTTTTCTTGCCGGTGATTATTGACCCCGAGTATCACTACGAAGCGATAAATGTGCAGAATCAGGAGGCGAGCTACAGTTCGCTTTTGTGGTGGATGAGAAACGTTATATCGGCAAGGGTGCGCTTTAAGGCTTTTGGCCGCGGTACGCTCAAAGTTATTCCTACAGATAACTCTAAAGTTCTCGCCTTTATCCGCCAGTATAAGGAGGAGAGCGTTCTTGTGGTGGTGAATCTCTCCCGTTTTTCTCAAGTTGTTAATTTGGATATCTCCGATTTTATGGGGTGCGTGCCCGAAGATGTTTTTGGGAAGAGCGTTTTTCCCATCATAAAAGATACGCCGTATCTTTTCACCGTCGGCCCCTATAATTATTTTTGGTTAGAGCTCAATAAAAGCGAACAGAGCGGGGCGGAGGAGAGCGTGAGTGTGCTTAATGTAAAAAAGGATTGGGAAGAGATCTTTAAGGGCGCTATGCGCAAACGCCTTGAAGAGTCTGTTCTGCCCGAATATCTTATGCGCTGCCGCTGGTTTGGGTCAAAGAGCCGCAAAATAAACCGCGTAACTATTTTGGAAGAGGCGCGCGTTGAGGATAACGGCTGGTCGTGCCGGTTTATCATCCTAAAGGCAGAATACAATCAGGGGGCGTTTGAGAGGTATCTGCTGCCGCTCTCCTACAACACCAAAAGCTTGCTTGGAGGGCTTCACGAGGAGTTTCCCCAAGCCGTTGTAGCGGAGATTAAGTTTGATAAAGAGGAGGGGATTCTTTACGACGG